>CAYVFK010000138.1:0-5486 GCA_964450925.1 uncultured Hyphomicrobiaceae bacterium
CTTCGAGCGTTTCAGCATCTCCCGAGCGGATCGCCGCGAGCCGCGCGCGGATGTCGCTCAGCGGGCGCAAACCGTAACGCACCTGGAACAAGGTGGCCACCAGAAGCGCAAAACCCAACGCCGAGAAAGCCGCTACCAGCATCGTGGTAAAGCTCCAGACGGACTGGTCGATCTCCCCGGCGTTGCCGGCCACGGCAAATGTGTAGGCGCGCGCGTCGCCCGGTTCGGGGAAAATGATGTCGCGGGAGATGACCCGGAGCAATTCGTCATCTGGGCCGGTGATGTAGCCACGCTCGAATTCGTCATCGCTGCCGGAAGCTGGCGGCAGAACCAACGCCTCGGAAACCAGCGAGGCGGATTTCAACAGCGGCTCGATCTGGCCATCCACCGGGGCGATCTGCCAGTACCAGCCAGAAGCGGGCAACGAAAATAAAGGCTCGCCCAGCGACTCTGGCGCCTCAAGCCGCAATCCGTCCTCCGTGCGAAACGTCGAGCCGATCAGATATTTCGCGTAGGTATTCAGCCGAGAGTCGAAGCTGCTTTCAATGGCGCCGCGATATAGTGACACGAGAACGACCCCGGTCGCCGGCAGGATGAGCAGGATGCAGGCTGCTGCTGCCGCCGACAAGCGAAAGGCGAGAGAGTTGCGCGTTATCACGACAGCTCGCCGTCACCGCTGTCCGCGAGCCGGTAGCCCAGCCCGCGCACCGTCTCTATCAGATGCGGCGGGATCTTCTTGCGCAGCCGGCCAACGAACACCTCGATCGTGTTCGAGTCGCGATCGAAGTCCTGTTCGTACAGATGCTCAACCAGTTCCATTCGCGGTACGACCCGCCCGCGATGGTGCATCAGGTAGCTGAGCAGTCGAAATTCCAGTGAAGTGAGTTTAATCGGCGCGCCGTCGCACGTAACACGGGCCGAGCGCGTATCGAGCCGCAGCGGGCCACATTCGATCTCCGAGCGCGCCAGACCGGCCTGCCGGCGCAACAACGCGCGAATACGCGCAAGCAGCTCTTCCATATGGAACGGCTTGGCGACGTAGTCATCAGCGCCGGCATCCATCCCGGCGACCTTCTCGCTCCAGCGGTCTCGGGCCGTAAGGATCAGCACAGGCATGTTACGTTGCTCGCGACGCCATCGCTCCAGAATGCTGAGCCCATCCAGCGTCGGCAGACCGAGATCGAGGATCACGGCGTCATAGGCTTCGGTGTCGCCGAGGAAATGGCCCTCTTCGCCGTCCCCGGCGCAGTCCACTGCATAGCCGGCTTCCGACAGTGCCGTCTTGATTTGCCGGTTCAGATCCTGATCGTCCTCAACCACCAGTATCCGCATCGCAGCAGACCTTTCGGATAGGCTCCAAGCCGGAGCGGCGATTATCTCGCGCTTATACGTAACTGCCTGCGCGTCTCATTCCCGGCGCTTCCGGTGAGCGCAATCACTCGAAAAAAGGCCGACGCGCCGCTTCCGCAAAGCTCGACGCGCACGATCCGAGCATCACCCAGTTGCGCACGCACCTCATTCTTGATCTGAGAATACGACTTATAGCCAGACTTTGACCAGGATGAGGTGCAGGCCTGCGCTTGCGCGCTCGCCAATGGCGCGGCCAGCCCGATCATCAGGGCGAGAATTACGGTGGCGCATTGCAGCCATGTGAGGAGCGTCGTCATGCGTTCGATCTAGCCATTAACACCTGCATCGCGCTTCAAACTACCGATCTGCGCGTGAACTGTACATGAATGGGTGCAGCTCACTGCTCGGGCGCTGCTTGCGTATCAAGGTTTTGCCAACGGATCAGCCCACAGGCTGATCGCTCGAATTTAGTGGCAGCGCGGTGTGTGTCCATCGAAGTGATCGGGGTAGCAGCAAGTTCGGCGAGTGTTTTGCAACATAATCCACCAGAGCGACTTCCGTGACGAACAATTGCCCAGAACGAGATTCATCAAACAGTCGGATGGAGCAACAATGTTTCTCAGCGTCGGTTCGCCTTGACGGATAGATCAACCCTCTTGTGTCGCAATGCTGTATTAGCCGTGCGTATTGTCCGGCTCATACGTCACCCAGCCGCGCGAGGTCAGATGCTCCTGCGGCTGGAAGCGAGTCTTGTAGGCCATCTTCGGCGAATCCTTTATCCAATAGCCCAGATAGACATAAGGCAGGCCCTCGCGGCGCGCCTGCTCGATATGCTCCAGAATGATGAAATTGCCAATGCTGCGCCAGGACAGCTCCGGGTCGAAGAAACTATAGACCAGCGATAATCCGTCGCTGAGCCGGTCGCAAAGCGCGACCGCGACCAGCGGCCAATCGTTCGGGTCGGCATCCGGCGCGGCGTCTTCGGGGCGCTGGCGATATTCGCTCAAAAAGGTGTCGATCACGCTGTCACGCACCATCATTGAATAGTCCAGCGCAGACATGTCCGCCATGCCGCCGTCGGCGTGGCGCGTGCCGACATAGTCGCTGAATAGGACATACTGCTCCGCCGTCGGCACAGCCGAGACGCGCTCGGCGTGTAGATCCTGATTGCGCTTCCAGATGCGCTTGTTGGTCCGCTTTCGCGCAAACTGATCGACGATGATCCGCACCGACACGCAGGCCGAGCAGTTCTCGCAATAAGGGATGTAGGCGATGTTCTGACTGCGGCGAAAACCGTTGGTCAGCAGATTGTCGATGATCGCCGAGGATTTCCCCGGGACGAGGTGGGTGAACAGCTTGCGCTCGCGCCGGTTCGGCAGGTACGGGCAGGGCTGTGGCGAGGTGATGTAGAACTCTGGAAATCGCCTTGCGTGCCTGGTCACGACGTGCTCCGCTTCGCAGGCGGACGGGTGAGAAAACCCTGCCGCGCTGCTACCATAAATAGAAACGGTAACGGAACAATCCAAGGCAAATCAAGTGCGCTGGATAGTCTCAGGATTTCGGAAGCATTTCAAGGAGATGCCGCACTGCATTAAAGATGAGGTGGATGTCCTGCGGCCGGGACAGACGGTGCTCGCCGTCGCGGACCAGATGCAAATGCGCGTCGTCCTGCGCCAGCCGCTGAAAGAGCTCCAGCGAATACCCCCACGGCACGTCGGCGTCCTGCATGCCCTGGATGATGCGCACCGGCGCGCCCGCGTCGATCGGCGTGTCCGGCGCAAAGAGATACTGCTCGCCTTCCTCTATGAGCCCTCGGGTGATCGGATAGCCCGCCCGGTCATAATCCGATGGCCGGATCACCTGCCCGTCGCGTTTGAGCGCAGCGCGCTGCTCTTCCGTCATCTGCTCATACATGTAGCCGGTCATGTTCCAGGCCGGTGCGATGAGCGCCATGCCGATTGCGCGCTTGGCAAGCTCGGGATTTTCCGCCTTGAGACGGCGCAAGAGCAGCATGGCGATCCAGCCGCCCATGCTGGAGCCGACAATCACGAAGCGCGCCGGATCGGCCCATTCCAGGACCGCGCGCGCCTGCGCCAGCCAGTCGCCAATCGTGCCGTCCTCGAAGCGCCCGCCAGACTCGCCGTGGCCAGAATAATCAAGGCTGAGGAAGCCATAGTCGTGCCAGCCGCACCATTCCGCCAGGCTCATCGCCTTGCCGCCACGCATGTCGGACTTAAAACCACCAAGCCACATGATCGTCGGGCGGTATGGACCCGAGCCGGGCCGCCAGATCGTGGCGATGTCGGTGGTGTTATCGCTGGCGTCGATCACCTGGAGGGTTTGGGAAGGCAGCTGGAATTGATTGTTCTCGTTGCTCATTCTAATGTCCCCACTCGTTTCCGGCTCGGGGCGTCAACCATTTCACATCCAGGCGGCGGTTCAAGCGTGACCAGCAAGACCTCATCTACCACCAACCCCTCGCCGACAATACTGCAAGTCGTGCCAGAACTCGATACTGGCGGGGCAGAGGCCTCCGCGATCGAGATCGCCGAGGCGGTGACGCGCGCGGGTGGCCGGTGTCTGGTCGCTTCGCGCGGCGGGCGTCTCGAAAAGACGTTGGCGCGCGCGGGCGGCGAGCTGTGCCGGTTGCCTCTGGCGACGAAGAACCCGCTGCGTATGGCGGGAAACATCGCGGCGCTGCGCCGGCTGATCGCGGCGCGCGGCGTTGATCTCGTCCATGCCCGCAGCCGCGCACCGGCCTGGAGCGCGCTGGCGGCAGCCCGGCTCTCCGGCGTGCCGTTCGTCACCACTTACCACGGCGCGTACAACCAGAAATCGCAGGCAAAGAGCTTCTATAACTCCGTCATGGCGCGCGGCGACATCGTTATCGCCAATTCGCGCTACACCGCCGAACTGCTCATGCGCCGGCACGGCACGCCGCCTGAGCGTGTGCGCGTGATCTATCGCGGGGTTGACGTCGAGCGTTTCGCGCCAGAGGCCGTTTCGCCTGATCGGGTGGCAGCGCTACGTGCAGCGTGGGGCATCTCGGCGGGAGCACGGGTCGTGCTTCAGGTCGCCCGCCTCACGCGCTGGAAGGGGCAGGACGTCGTGATCGGCGCAGCGGCGCGCGTGCTCAAGCAAGCGGATATGGCAGATGTCGCCGTCATCCTCGCCGGCGATGCGCAGGGGCGGAATGACTATGAACGAGAGCTGCGCGATCTTATCGCCGCGAACGGGCTGACTGACCGGATCAAGCTGGTCGGGCATGTTTCCGATGTGGCGGCAGCCTGCCGCGCCGCGGAGATCGTTGTCGTGGCTTCGCGCGAGGCCGAGGCGTTCGGGCGGGCGTCTGCAGAAGCGCAGGCCGCCGAGCGCCCGGTGATCGTCGCGGATCGCGGGGCGTTGCCGGAAACGCTCGTGCCCGTCCGTAATCCTGGCGACGAAGGCACCGGCTGGCTGGTCTCACCGGACAATCCGGACGCGCTCGCAGCCTGTCTTGACAACGCCTTACGACTGCCACCCGACGCCCTGGCGCGGATGGGCGCGCGCGGCCGGGCGCATGTGACGACGAATTTCACGAAACGGGCCATGCAGACTGCCACGCTTGAAATCTACGATACGCTTCTTGGCTCGCGCATCGCGGAGCATTTTTGTGACGTCACGTCCGAAAAAACACAGCCACCGCCTGAGGCTATGCCTGACGGCGCACCGTTTTCAACCTGATACGCCAAAACATGCAATTTTTTCAAAATTCACTGGTTCCCTCTCACTCAGAATTGATTATGACTAGAAAGATGAGCCATCAGGCGCCCTTGGCTCGTTGAGACGGGGCTGGTGGGTCTGTACGGTCTTGCGGATGGCTCGAGGGGATGCCCTGAAGCATTTTCTCGCAGAGACAGAGCATTCTGTTGCAGCAGTTCGTGATTCCTGTTGACGAGGTCTGAACTTAAACGCCGGGCCGCCTTGCGGCTCCGGCGCTTTTTTTCTGGCCGGATCACGCGGCCGCCTGCCTCAGTCGGACAGCCATCCCTCAAGTTGCCCAGCATCGGGCAGTCCGCCTGTGTGCACCAGCTGCCCGTCCACCGACAGGCCCGGCGTGGACATGACGCCCGCCATCGCGATGGATTTCTGATCGA
>CAYVFK010000139.1:0-5484 GCA_964450925.1 uncultured Hyphomicrobiaceae bacterium
GCATCAGCAGCTCCAGCCCACCGGCGCGGTCCTGCTCCTCGCGCACGATCTGCTCAATCTTCTTGAGCGTGCGAAATCCGAACGGCAGCCACACATAGATGCCCGCGCTCGCTTGGCGGATCATGCCAGCGCGCAGCATGAGCCGGTGCGAAACGATCTCCGCCTCTTTGGGGTCATCGCGCAAGATCGGCAGGAAATAGCGGCTCAGTTTCATCGCATATCCCAGTTCATCGCACTTCCCATTTCATCGCACGCACTAAGGGTTGAAGCGCATACAAGCAGCCCCTGCTAGCCCAGACGTTGCGAGCCGGAATACCCGACTACGCCGCCAAGCGCAATGCCGGCCCGGCCGCGCTCACCAGCCAATTTCGTTAAAGATGGCGACGCATGTTCAACGATTTGCTTATTGATTGGGCAACATCACTACGAAATGATGACAACGCGCGCAGGGTGGGCTATCGTCATCACGCTGTGTTGACATCGATCGCACTTAAATCCCTGCACGGAGCAAAATTACATGGATGCCGGCATCACGCGCGCCCGAGTCTGGGGAGGAACGCTCTAAACGCTGGACAAATTCCGGTTAACGGAAACTGAGGTTGCGCTCTCGGCACAATACAAAGGGTGGCTTAACACCTGAGCTTGATCAGTAACTCATTTGTCTTGTATAAAGACAGGCAAGGTCGAGAACCTTGCCTTTTTTATTTAGAGCGCGTGGGCGAAAATCTGAACCGCTGAAACTGCTTTAAATTATAGATTGATCACACTTTCCAACGCAAAACAGATTCCCATTTTCGCTGAAAGTGATCTAGTCAAACGTCTCGTATCTTGGCAGGAAGGGGATACTGTCCAGCGGTATTAACCGATACTCCACGATCGCATAAATCGGCGCGAACACCAGCAACGCGATCACGGTCGTTATAGCGAATTTCTGCCAGATCCGCGGTGTGCTGGGGGCGGCCGGTTCGGAACCTTCAACAACCTCGCCGTGTTCTTCCTGCGAGCGAACGCCGAACGGTAGCACCACAAACAGCACCATCCACCAGCAGATGAAATACGTCGCCATCGCGAACGGTAAGCTCACGCACGCCTCCTGTTTCGTTCTTGTCGCGTGCAGCACGCGGCCTCACGCCTGCTCCAGCTCTATTAGCGTGCCGCAGAAATCCTTGGGATGCAGGAACAACACCGGCTTGCCATGCGCGCCGATTTTCGGTTCCCCGTCGCCCAGCACCCGCGCGCCCTCAGCCAACAGCTTGTCGCGCGCCGCCAGAATGTCCGCCACCTCATAGCAAAGATGGTGGATCCCGCCCTGAGCATTCTTCTCCAAGAATTTGGCGATTGGCGAAGCGTCCCCCAAGGGCTCCAGCAACTCGATCTTCGTGTTCGGCAGCTCGATGAAGACCGTGCTCACGCCATGATCCGGTTGCTCGACCAGATTGGACACGCTTGCGCCCAGCGTATCGCGGTATTGCGCGGCGGCGGCCCGCGCATCCGGCACGGCAATGGCCACGTGGTTCAGCCGTCCAAGCACAACGATCCTCCCATTTCCAGGTATCGGGGCACGAAAGAATACCTGCCGCACTCACACCACGGCAATGCGAACCGTGCATAGCGTCTTCTTGCCCCAGGCCTGATTGATCGCTGCGCGCACCGACCGGCGCACCGCTTCGCTGACAGTGCGCGGGTCCTTGCGCCGAGGGCGCGGTATGCCGTCGAAGGCGTTGAAAATCGCGCGCTCGGCAATCTCGCTAAAGGTCCGGCCGTCCTCGTCGCGATGAGGGATGCCATGCATCACGATCTGTGGATCGGCGGCCATCTCGCCCTTGCGGTCAACAGCAAGGAAAACGATCACCGCGCCGACGAAGCTCAGCTTGCGCCGCTCGCGCAGCGGGCCGTCATCCTCACGCAGCAGAAGCGTGCCGTCGCGCATCAGCCGGCCGACAGGAACGTCGTCGATGATCTCGGCGGGGCCAGGGGAAAGCCGCGCCATGACGCCGTTGCGCACGCTGCGCAGCACCGCCAGGCCCTCCTCCTTCGCCAACTCGGCGTGCTCCAGCAGATGCCGGTCCTCGCCATGCATCGGCACCACCACGCGCGGGCGCGTCCATTGATATATCTGGCGCAACTCGCCGCGCCGGCAGTGCCCGGAGGAGTGGATCGGGCCGTCGGGATGGTGCTCAACGATCTTCACGCCGAGCCGCGCCAAGTTATTGTAAACCCGGTAGATCGCCTCCTCGTTACCAGGGATCATGCGGCTGGAATAGACCACCCAGTCGCCGCGCGAGAGCGTCACATTCGGGTGCTCATCCTCAGCGATGCGCGCCACCGCCGCGCGCGCCTCGCCCTGGCTGCCCGTACACAAAGCGACAACCTTTTCCGGCGGCAGGTAGCCATAATCCTCTTCATCGAGATAGCTCAGATGCTCCGGCCAATAGCCGGTGTCTTGAGCCGCGTCGATGATCCGGCGCATTGCGCGCCCGACAATGACCAGATGGCGATCTGAGGCCTGGGCGGCCTCGGCGATGGCGATCAGACGCGCCACATTCGACGCGAAAGTGGTGAAAGCCACGCGTTGGGGCGCTTCGGCCACCAGCTTCTTCAGCGTCTGCGCGACTGTGCCTTCCGAGAAGGTGGTGCCCTCCGTAATGGCGTTTGTGCTGTCGCAGATCAGCGCGTCGATACCCTCGTCACCAAGTTCACGCAGCCGCTTGACATTGGTCGGCTCACCAAGAACCGGCGATTCGTCAATTTTCCAGTCGGCGGTGTGGAGCGCAAGCGCGCCCCCTGCGCGGATCGCCAGCGCGCTGGTCTCGGGGATCGAATGCGCCATGTTGATGAATTCGACATTGAACGGACCGATGTCGATGCGGCCTTGGTAGGGCACCTCAATCAGCTCCGCCTGCTTGCCCCAGTCGCGCTGGGCGAGCTTGCCCCTGAGCAGCGTCAGTGGGAAGCGCGTGGCATAAACCGGCGCGCGCAGCCGGGGCCATAAGTCCTCGACCGCGCCGATATGATCCTCGTGGCCATGTGTCAGCACGATACCGACCAGATTGCGTTCAGCTTCGATGAAGCTGGTGTCCGGTGTAATGATCTCGATGCCAGGCTCTTCTGCGCTCGGGAAGGTGACACCGCAATCGACCATCAGCCATTTGCGGTCATCGGCCGGGCCAACGCCGTAGAGATACATGTTCATGCCGATCTCGCCGATGCCGCCAAGCGGCAGAAAGACGAGTCCGGCGTCGTCGCTGTCAGTCATTCTGTGCTGCTTTCGTTTTGCTCGCAGGCGCCCAGCCGATCGCGACGTCGCCCGCGGTGATGGTCCGTTCCCTCCCGTCCTGGTGCAGCCGCAGCGCGCCGGTCTCGTCCAGCCCGGCGAAGCGCCCCGCGACTTTGTCCCGCCCAACGGTCACCGACATCGGCGCGCCCAGCGGAACCGCATAGCGCAGCCAGGACGCGCGAATTTGTGCAAAGCCCGCGCCATTCCTCCAAATCTCCAGCCAGCGCAGGGTAGCCTCGGCCAACGCGTTCAACGCCTGCTCTGGCGCGACAAAAAACCCGCGCGCCTCCAGCGAGGTGACGCTGCGCTCAAGTCCCGATGGCGCGGACGCCAGATTCAGCCCCGTCCCGATCACAACGATACGCGACCCCGCGTCCAAAACCACACTTTCGATCAGCACGCCGCCAAGCTTGGCGCCATCCAGCATGATGTCGTTCGGCCATTTCAGCCGTAGCTGCTGTGCCAGCGCGCCCCCCGTGAGTGTGGAAATCGCCTCGCGCGCTGCGAGACCGGCGACAAGCGGCAGACCGCCGATCGCCTGCGTCGGGCAACCCGGCTGCAGAAACAGGCTCGCATAGAGATTGCCCACGGGCGAGTCCCAATCCCGCCCGAGCCTCCCGCGACCTTTCGTCTGCCGCCCTGCCCAGACCCAGAGCGGCGGCGGCACGCCGTCCAGCGCCACCGCCATGGCCTCAGCATTGGTGGATGTCGTCTCGGGCAGGAAAAGCGCGCGGCACCCGCAAGGCAACGTCGCAAAATTGCGCTCGGGCGACATTACACGAACAACGCCCTGGCAGCGATATCGGCCGCGGCGACCAGCGGTCCCGGCGCGATGAAGAACAACAGGGTGAACGCGCTCGTCACCCCCAGGACGAAGCCGGGACCGCGCTCCAGCGGCTCAAACGCGTCGGCCGGCTCATCGAAATACATCACCTTGACGATGCGCAAATAATAGTAGGCCCCCACCACGGAAGCGACCACGCCGACGACCGCCAGCCAGGCCAGCCCAGCGTTCACCGCCGCCGCGAAGACATAGAACTTGGCGAAAAAGCCTGCGAGCGGCGGGATGCCTGCCATCGAAAACATCAGCATCGCCAGCAGGAACGCCACCATCGGCTGATTCTTCGATAGTCCCGCAAGCTCATCGATGCTCTCGACCATGCCCTCGGAGCGGCGCATCGACAGGATGCAGGCGAAGGTGCCAAGGGTCATCGCCACATAGATCGCCAGATAGACGAGCACAGCCTGGGTGCCCTGCTGGCTGCTGGCGGACAGACCAACGAACATATAGCCGACATGCCCGATCGAGCTGTACGCCATCAGCCGCTTGATATTGCGCTGGCCGATCGCGGCAAACGCGCCAAGCGCCATCGAGGCGATCGACACGGCAATCACAATCTGCTGCCACTCCGCGGCCAGCGCCGGCACCGCGCTCATCAAGACGCGCACCAGAAGCCCGATGGCAGCCGCCTTGGCCGCCGCCGAGAACAGCGCGGTCGCGGGCGTCGGCGCGCCTTCATAGACGTCTGGCTGCCACATATGGAACGGGACCGCCGACACTTTGAAGGCCAGCCCGGTCAGGACGAACACCAGACCGAAAATCAGCCCCAGGGAAGCCCCTTCAGCTTGCGCGCTCAGGGCAATCGCGTCGAATGAGGTGCTGCCGGTGAAGCCGTAGATCAGCGAGGAGCCATAGAGCAGGAAGCCCGAGGCCAGCGCCCCCAGCACGAAATATTTCAGCCCCGCCTCGCTGGAGCGCAGCGAGTCGCGCCGGATGGCGGCGATCACGTAGAGCGCCAGGCTTTGCAGCTCCAACGCCAGGTAGAGCGAGATCAGGTCGTTGGCCGAAAGCATCAGCATCATGCCGGTCGTCGCGAGCAACACGAGAACAGGGAACTCGGCGATGTTGATTTTCGCGCTGCGCAGATAGTCCTGCGACATGCTCAGGGCAAGCGCGGCAGCGAGCAGTACAACGACCTTGAGGAACCGCGCAAAGCCGTCGGTGATGAAGGCGCGGTCGAACAGCGTAACTGGCTCTGGCGGCTGGGACACCACCAGCCCCGCGGCAATGATCAGCGCACCGACGCTCGCCCAGTTCACTGTCCGCGTTGAGTCACTGGTGAAAACCGAGAACATCAGCAGTACGATCGCCGCCAGTAGCAGGAATGCCTCGGGTGCGAGGGCGCTGTGAGCAGCAAGAAACGCGG
>CAYVFK010000140.1:0-5465 GCA_964450925.1 uncultured Hyphomicrobiaceae bacterium
CCATATAGCCCACCGTCACGTCCGACAGCACATTGGTATAGTCCACGCAGGTGCGGCAGGTCAGCGGGAAGAAGTCGCGCGGCAGATCGCTGATCGGCAGGTTGAGGAACGGGATGGTACGCGCCCGCCCGTCATCGTGGCGGATTTCCACGCGGTAATCGGGCCGGAATTCGAGATAGTTGATCGTCTCCGGGGCGTCGTCCAGCCGGGCGAGGAAAGCGTGGAAGTTCTCCGTCGTCGTGTTGTCAGAACACGGCGTGCCGACGACATAGAGCCGCTCCAGAGCGAGTTCGGCCTCCAGCGCGCGCAGGGCATAGACCTGGCACGGGATGCCGATGACCGCGAGGCGGCGATACCCGGCTGCGCGCGCCGGCTCCAACAGCGCCAGCAGCGGCGCGTAGCCCATGCGCATCCCCCGGCAATGTGCCATCGCTTCGGGCTTGGTCACGATCACTGGCACGGGGCGCCAGCGGTCGTCGGGATCGGGCGCGACGGTAAGCACGGCATCGACATGCCCGCCCGCCAGCAGCCGCTCGCCGATGCGTGTGGCGATGCCGGTCCACTGCGCGCCTTCAGGAGGTGACTTGAGCCGCGCGCGCAGCATGGAACGGTAGGGGCCGAAGTGGAGTTCGTCCGCGCGCTCCGGGTCGCGGGCGCGGCCATGCACATTGGTCTCTAGCCCTTCGTAGTCCGGTCGGATGAACTGGCAGGCGCTGGCGCAGCGTTTCGGCTCGGCGGTGCGCGACACGCCGCAATCGGTGCAGAACGAGCGCGGCGCTGACGGCGCGACGACCGGCGCGAAGATCCCCGGCTCATCGAGCACGCCGCCGGTGCGGCGCGTGAGCGTTCCCGTTTCGTGCCCCATGTGTCCTCCCGCGATGAATGCAGAGAGTGTAAACATTTCTGGACAGTCAATCCATCCCGATCTTGACAGGCGATGCGCGCTGGCTTCGAAAGAGGGCAGGAGAGGTGACATGGACAAGCAGTTTTCGCCGAGCGCGGCACGCAACACCGAACCGATCCTAGTGGCGCTGCACCCGCGCTTGCCAGCGTCTGGCCGCGCACTGGAGCTCGCGAGCGGGACCGGCCAGCACATCGTTGCTTTCGCCGAAGCGTTTCCAGGGCTGAACTGGACGCCGAG
Source organism: uncultured Hyphomicrobiaceae bacterium (assembly GCA_964450925.1). Classification (GTDB taxonomy): domain Bacteria; phylum Pseudomonadota; class Alphaproteobacteria; order Rhizobiales; family Rhodomicrobiaceae; genus Dichotomicrobium. Next base: position 1,142 of record CAYVFK010000140.1, read on the forward strand.
CGACCCGGACGCGATGGCGCGCGCCAGCATCGCTACGCATGTGGCCGAAGCCGGGCTGGCGAACCTGCGCCCGCCGCTTGATCTCGACGTGAGCGACCCGGCATGGCCCAAGGCGGTGGGGGCTGGGCTGGACGTGATTATCGCGATCAACTTGGCGCACATCTCGCCCTGGACCGCCACGCTCGGCTTGCTTAGCGGCACGGCGCGGCTGCTCGCCCAAGAGGGCCGGCTGTTCATCTACGGACCCTTCGCGCGCGGCGGCGATTACCTGTCGCAGAGCAATGTTCGGTTCGACGCCGCCCTGCGCCAGCGCGATCCACGCTGGGGCCTGCGCGACGTCGATAACGTGGCGGCGGCCGCTCGGGCCGAAGGTCTCGCCCTTGCCGAGGTCATTGCGATGCCAGCAAACAACCTGATGCTGACGATCTCAAATCGCGAAGGCAGCGCGTGACCTAATCCGGCTGGCCCGCGGCCACAAGAATGCTATACACGTGCCCAGCAGCGCGCGCCTGCGCCGAGCCTCCCACTTGCAACGACAAGGAGCATCCATGCACTACCGCAATCTCGGCCGCAGCGGCCTCAAGGTGTCGGAAATCTGCCTTGGGACCATGACGTTCGGCCACAGCACCGATGAGCGCGAAGCGGCTGCGATCATGGATGCGGCCTTTGAAGCCGGGGTAAATTTCTTCGACACTTCGAACACCTACGCGAAGGGGCAATCGGAGGAAATTCTCGGCAGTCTGCTGAAAGAGCGCCGGCACGAGGCCGTGATCGCGACCAAGATTTTCAATCCGACAGGCCCGGCGCCGAACGATTCTGGCTTGTCACGGCACAACATTCTGCGCGCGGTGGAAGAAAGCCTGCGCCGGCTGCAGACGGACTGCATCGACGTCTATTACCTCCACCACACCGACGACGAGACGCCACTCGATGAAACGCTGCGCGCGCTGGATGACCTCGTGCGCGATGGCAAGGTCCGCTATATCGCCTGCAGCAATTTTGAGGCATGGCGGCTGATGGAGGCGATCTGGATCAGCGATAGCAAGGGGCTGGAGCGGTTCGCCGCTTATCAGCCGCAATATAACCTCGTCGTGCGCGATATCGAGGCCGAAATCCTCCCTGTCTGCCGGCTCAAGGGCGTCGGCGCGGTGGTCTGGGGGCCGCTGGCGGGGGGCTTCCTGACGGGCAAGTACAAGCCGGGCGAACGCAACGCGCCAGGCGCGCGCTCGGAAGAGAACTGGGTATTCATGGATCACATGTTCGCGCCGAATGCAGACGACACGCTGAAAACGCTGTTACGCCTGTCGAAGCGGATCGGCTGCGCGCCCGGCGCGCTGGCGCTGCGCTGGGTGCTTGAACAGGACGGCGTTTCTTCGGCGATCGTTGGCGCGCGCACAGCGGAGCAGTTCCGAAAGAGCCTGGAGGCCGTTGATCTGCACGCACCGGCGGATGTGCTACGCGATCTGACCAAGGTCTCCGCGCCGCCGCCGCGCTATCCGTACATTTCCGAGGCGACCATGACGAAACGACGCCGCGACGCGCTGCGCTCGCCTTGGGTACCCGAATAGCGATGGGCATGTGGCCCGCCCCCGCGCCGAGGGCAGGCCCTCATGTCTGTCAGAAAGACATGATCCGCGCGTTATCTTCGAGTAACCGGGCCGCCATGGCGGGCGGCTTCGCCGTGCCCACGCCGTCAATCAGCGCGTCCTGGCCAACCCCTTTATTCGGCAGGTAGATCGCGCACACCTCTACAGTGCCGCCCTCAGCCATGATTTTCTGCATCAGACCTTGAGGGCTCATGCCGCGCGGCGCCTGCGGGGCGGTCGCGCTGTCCGGCGCATCTTTGAGCGCCAGATCGCCGCCCGGGCCGCACAGCAAGATGTAGACAGACGCACCCTGCTGCAGCGCCTGCATGCTGAGCACCATGCTCATCAGTTGGGTCTGCGGTTCTGGCGTGCCGACGATGGTGACGAGTTTCTTGTCCTGCGCCATCGCCTGACCGGCGAAGGCCATCGCAAATACCAAGACGAGTGTCGAGAGCAGTTTTTTCATATTGGCATGTCCTTTTGGTGATGAGCGTCGCGGCGCGGGCCGTGACAAGGGGTAATGGTCGCGTCAAGGAAAAGACGCTGAGTGGGGATGACTAGACCTTTCGCTTCGTTCCGATTTCCTCTAACTTCTCGCTACGTTGCGGGCGGTTCGAACATGCTGCGCCCGCGACCCTGCCACTTAGAGCCGCGGAGACAAAAACGCCTTGCCCCCCGAAGTCCGCACCAGTGCTTGTTCGTTGCTTGTCGCTGAACTCCAGAGCCTGCCGCTTTGGTCCTCGCTGCTGGAGGGCGAACGCGAGCAGCTTCTGCTCGGCGCGCGACTTGTCTCGGCCGCAAAGGGCAAAGTGCTCATCGCCGAGCATACGCTGGCTGATGCGCTTTTCGTTGTCATGGGAGGTTCGATGCGCCAGACCCGCATCAACGCGCGCGGACACCGGATTATCGCTGGTTTCCTGTTCCGCGGCGATATGCTCGGCGCGTGCATCGCAGACTGTTACCCGTTTTCGGTCGAGGCGCTGGAAGATGCAGTTCTGTGCCGCTTTGACCGGCGATTGATCCGCAAAATGAACAGCGACAATCAGGGGCTGGAATGGCGCATGATCACCGCGGCGTCCAACGAGTTTCTTCAGTGTCAGCTTCATCTTGACATCGTTTTGGGTGGATCCGTGGAGGCCAAGCTTGCGCGGTTCCTGCTGCATATCGGCGGACGTATTGGCGAGCCGGTGGCCGCGGGCACGCAGATCAAGCTGCCGATGAGCCGTGAAGATATCGCCCATTATCTTGGTCATAGCCTCGAAACCGTAAGCCGCGCGTTCACGAAACTGCGCGAACATGGCGCGATCACCACGCCGCAGCGCACGCAGCTGGTCATCACCAACGATACACGCCTTGTCGAAATTGCGAAGACCGACGGGTAGTCCACCCACATCTCAAGGCTTCTCGACCTCCGAGCCGGTCGCCGGGTCGATCGCCAGATAAGGCAGACCCGCTTTCTTCCAAGCGCCGAAGCCGCCTTCCATATGCGCCACGCGTGACAGTCCGGCCGCAGCCGCCTTTTCCGCAACTTTGCGCGAGCGCACGCCCGAGCCGCAGTGAAACACGATCCGCTTGCTGTCCTGCGCAGGTAGCTTGGCGGCGTCGAAATTGGACATTGGAAACAGCATTGCGCCTGGAATCCGCTCGAATGCATATTCATTGGGCGTGCGAACATCGATGACGACGATCTCGTTACGGTCGAACAACGCCTGGACCTCCTCGGGCGCATACAGGTCCAGCGATACACCGTTCAGATCTTCTGTCGTTGCCATGCGAGCCGTCTCCTTTTTGCTGATGCTCCATCACAGCCTTTCCGCAGTTGCTGTAGTCGTAACAGAGCGCGGTGTTACATTCGTTGATCATCGTCAAGGCGCGGTACCGACAGGCCGTATCCGGGCGAATTTGCCAATTGGGCCGAATTTATTTGGGCGGCAAGATCGGCGCGGGCTGCGGCTTGACCTGCCGCTCACGGTAGAGCAGATACAGCCCCGCGCCGATGATAATCGCCCCGCCCAGCAGGGTCCACGCGCTCGGCACATCGCCGAACACGACATATTGGAGCCCCGTCACGGAAAACAGGCCGAAATAGACGAACGGCGCGAGCACCGGCGAGGGCGTGTGCCGATGCGCCAGGATGAGCAGCCAGTGCCCCAACCCGCCCCAGAAGCCGAGGGAGAGTAGCAGCAGCCAGGTGAACGCATCAGCCGGCCATTGCCAGTTGTAAAGCGCGAACGGCGCCATCCCCAGTACCCCGGCGAGCGGCGAGTAAACCAGCGTGGTGCGCCATGTGTCGTGATGCGCGAGATAGCGCGTGGCGATGTTGTAAAGCGCGTAGGTCGTCACCGCGCCGAAGGAAAACAGGACCGCCCAGTGCACCCCGCCGAAGCCGGGGCGCACCACGAACAGCACGCCGATGAACCCGGTGCAGATGGCCAGGAAGCGTCGCCAGCCGACCCATTCGCCCAGCAGCGGGCCGGCCAGCGCGGCGATCAGCAGCGGCCCGAGGAAAAAGATCGTCACCGTCTGATCTAGCTGGAGATAGAGCAGGGCGGCGAAGTTGAACGCCGTCGTGAGGAACAGGAAGGTGCTGCGCAGCCATTGCAGGCCCGGCCGGTTCGCGCGCAGCGCCGCGATGAACACCGCCGGGCCGACGGCGGCCAGCGCGAACGGCAGGTGCATGATAAAGCGCATCCAGATCACTTGCGTGACTGGCAGGCCGCTGACGGTTGCGAGGTATT
>CAYVFK010000141.1:0-5438 GCA_964450925.1 uncultured Hyphomicrobiaceae bacterium
GCCTCGCGCGGGTAGTAACACCGAATGGAAAAAATGATGCTTTGCAGGAAAATTCAGTTTGGGTTGGCCGCGCTGGCTCTGGGCTTTGGCTGGGTGGTGGCGTCTCCGGCGCAAGCGCGCGAGTGCACGCGGCTGGCGTTCTCTGTCAATGACTACGGGATCGAGATCCCTCGCCGGGACGCTCAGCGCTTGCTGGATGAATACATCGAGAAGTGGACAGCAGAGCGCGGTATCAAGAACTACACCGTTGGCGAGAAAGAGGTATCCTGCAAGCTGTTCCTCGACTTCGTTGTCTTCGACGAGCACACTTGCCGGGCTGAAGCGCCAGTCTGCTGGTAACGTTCGGCCGGTGACACGAGCGCGGTTGCGTGGCCGCCTCTGTTCGCCAATCGCGCGACGGTCCTTTTATTCGACTGCAAACCCATCTATATTAATGGTGCTGGCTTTGCTGGCTATGGCGATAAATGGTCGTCGGAATAAGCCCATCGGACCCGGGGGCAGTACCCGGCGCCTCCACCATAAACCCACTAACCTAGATGTGCCGCGCAAATCAGGGTGGGTTTTTGATGGGGGCGAACCAGGATCGACGAGGGTGTAAAGGACGGACTTTCGCCCGGCATGGTACCGCCGTTACAGGGCCAAAACAGTAGTTGCGAACGACAACTATGCTCCGGTTGCTCAGGCTGCGTAACGCAGCTTAGGCACCGAAATTCAAAGTCCTGAGCACTAAGCACGTTCAGGCGCGGTTCGGGGGGCACCGGGCAACAGAAGCCCTCCATAATATTGTGTGCCGGTTTGCGCGCGCACGGTGATTTCAGCCTGGTCCGGATGATGCCCAACGACGAATTTCGTTACGACATTCTTGCGCAAGAGGCACTGCGCGGCGTCGTGCGCACAGTGTTGCGCCGGGTCGAGAAACGCGGCCTTCCAGGCGATCATCATTTCGTCATCACCTTCGACACCACCGCGCCGGGCGTGTCGCTGTCCAAGCGGCTGCTCGATCGCTACCCACATGAGATGACGATCGTTATCCAGTACCAGTTCTGGGGCCTGAAGATCTACGAGAACGCATTCGAGATCGGCCTCTCTTTCAACAATGTGCCCGAGACCCTGGTTATCCCGTTCCGCGCGATGCGCAGTTTCCAGGACCCGAGCGTCGGCTTCATGCTGCAGTTTGGCGGGGCAGAGACGCCAAGCGAATCGGTCGCGCGCGACGAGGCGGAAATCGAGATCGCCCCAGCCGGGGAGACGCCGCCATCCACTGGCTCCAAGCTGCCAAGCCCCGCCAAGCCTGCGCTGCAAACGCCGAGCGAGACGGCACTGGCCGACGCGAGTGGTCCTGAAAGCGCTGGAGGAGCAGCGGCGAAGGATGAGGCCAACAGAGCCAGCGCAAAGGACGCTGACACCGACGCCGGCGACCAGAACAAAGGCGCCGAAGTGGTCCACCTCGACGCCTTCCGCAAGAAATAGTGCAGCGCGGCTACCCTACAGGTTCGTGTAGTTTGGCCCTCCGCCGCCTTCTGGCGGAACCCAGTTGATGTTCTGCGGTGGATCCTTGATGTCGCAGGTCTTGCAGTGCACGCAGTTCTGCGCGTTGATCTGGAACTTCATTCCGTTTTCTGTCGACACCACCTCATAGACCGCCGCTGGGCAGTAGCGCTGTGCCGGCTCGTCGAATTTCGGCAGGTTTTCCTCAATAGGGATTGACTCATCGGCTAGTACCAGATGAACCGGCTGGTCCTCTTCATGATTTGTACCGGACAGATAAACCGACGAAAGCCGGTCGAAGGTCAGCACGCCGTCCGGCTTGGGGTATTCGATCGGATGGAACTGTGAGGCTGGCTTGAGCGTCTCATGGTCCGGCTTGCCGTGGCCGAGTGTGTAGCTCAGCGAGGGTATGAGGGTGTTCAGCCACATGTCCGCACCGCCCAGCATCGTGCCCAGCCGTGTCCCGAACTTTGACAACAGCGGCTTGACGTTGCGCACCTTCTTCAAATCCTTGGCGATCGCGCTGGTCGCGTAGGCGCGCTCGTAGCCCTCCAGCCGGTCGCTTGCACGGCCCGCGCTCACCGCCTCGAACGCGGCCTCGGCTGCGAGGATACCCGACAGCATTGCATTGTGTGAGCCCTTGATGCGCGGCACGTTCACAAAGCCCGCGCTGCAGCCGATCAGCGCGCCTCCTGGAAAAGTGAGCTGCGGCACCGACTGATAACCCCCTTCGCTGATCGCGCGTGCACCATAGCCGATGCGCTTGCCGCCCTCCAGCATTGGCGCGATCGTGGGGTGCGTCTTGAAGCGCTGCAACTCATCAAACGGCGAGATATACGGGTTCTCGTAGTTCAAATGCACCACGAAGCCGACCGAGGCCAGGTTCTCGCCCCAGTGATAGATAAATGAGCCGCCGCCCGTGCGGTCATCCAGCGGCCAGCCCAGCGTGTGCTGCACCAGCCCCGGCTGATGCTTTTCCAGCGGCAACTCCCAGAGCTCCTTGATGCCGATGCCGTATTTCTGCGGCTCGCGGCCCTCGTTCAGGTGGAACGCGCGGATCAGCCGCTTGGCGAGAGAACCGCGCACGCCCTCGGCGACCAGCGTGTATTTGCCATGCAATTCGATACCGCGCTCGAAGCCGGGTTTCGGCTTGCCCTCGCCGTCGAGGCCCATATCCCCGGTCGCCACGCCGATAACCGAGCCTTCGCTATCTGTGACCAGTTCGCTCGCCGCGAAACCGGGATAGACCTCCACGCCCAGCTCTTCCGCCTGTTCGCCCAGCCAGCGGCAAACATTGCCCAGACTCACTATATAGTTGCCGTGATTGTTCATCAGCGGCGGCATGGCGAAGTTCGGCAGGCGAATCGCGCTCTTCTCGCGTAAGTACAAGAAGCGGTCGTCCGTCACAGGCGTATCCATCGGCGCGCCCTTGTCGCGCCAATCCGGGATGAGCGTGTCCAGTCCGATTGGATCGACCACCGCGCCAGAAAGGATGTGCGCCCCAACTTCCGAGCCCTTCTCCAACACGACCACGGAGATATCGCGATCTTTCTCGGCGGCAAGCTGCTTGAGCCGGATTGCGGCGGACAGTCCGGCCGGGCCAGCGCCCACGATCACGACGTCAAACTCCATCGCTTCGCGTTCGGGCAACTGCGTATTTTGATCGCTCATGGAAACTCCCTGTTGAATGCCCGGAGATACTTGCGGTCTGCGCTGGCGTCAATGCGTCAAGTCCGCTTGCGTCGGGCGCATGTTCCGCGGATGATCAACACCGCGCTCAGGACCCTGGCGGAACCTTTGATACTTCGCCTTCGGCGCGCCGGCGGCATGGAACATTGGTAATGGCGTAGAATTGGCAGACCAAATGACCGACATCTCCCGCGCCGACAAAGTGCGTGCGACGTTTGCGTGGTATCAGGCGATGGGCGTGGACGAGGCGGTCGCCGATACGCCGCTGGACTGGGCTGATGCGCGTTTTGCATTGTCAAGGCCGCCCCAGCAGTCGCCGGCGCAGGTTCCCGCCGATCATGGCAGCGGCGGCCTCGCTCATTTCTCAACGCTTGAAGATTTGCGCGATGCCGTGGCGGCATTCGAGGGTTGCGGCCTGAAACGAACGGCCAAGTCGCTTTGCTTTGCACGCGGTAACCCCAAGGCCCGCTTGATTCTGGTCGGCGAAGCGCCCGGCCGTGACGAGGATTTGCAAGGGCTGCCCTTTGTTGGCCCCGCCGGACAGCTTCTCGACCGGATGCTGCGGTCAATCGATCTAAGCCCAGATGATGTCTACATCACCAACGTCGTCTATTGGCGTCCGCCGGGCAACCGCAACCCCTCGCCGCAGGAAGTCGAAGCTTGCCGCCCGTTTCTGACGCGCCAACTGGAGCTTGTCGCGCCGGAGTTCATGGTGCTGCTGGGCGGAGCTGCGGGGAAGCATATTCTGGGCGGCAGCGAAGGGATCATGAAGCTGCGAGGCAAGTGGCGTGATGTGACCATCGGAGCGCATCGTTGCCGCGCGCTTGCCACGCTGCACCCGGCCTATCTGCTGCGCAATCCGCTAGGGAAGCGGCTGGCCTGGCGTGACCTGCTGATGCTTCGCGACGCGTTAGACGGCCGCAAATAGACGCCGTTGCGCAATCATGCAAGGCAAAAGCGGGCCGGTCAGTTCTGGCCGCTGCCGCGCGGATGCGCCTTGACATAGACCCTCAGCAGCGCCTGCCGGTCGACATCGGTGTAAACCTGCGTGGTTGACAGGCTGGTATGGCCGAGCAGTTCCTGAATGGCCCGCAGATCGGCGCCATTGCCCAGCAGATGCGTGGCAAAGGAATGGCGCAGCGCATGCGGTGTCGCGGTCAGTGGCAGATCGAGTGCCGCGCGCAGCCGCGCAATCACGAGCTGCACGATCCGCGGGCTGAGCCGGCCGCCGCGCACGCCGACAAACAGCGGATCATCACCCAGCAGCGGATAGGGGCAAACATCGAGATACTGGATGACCGCCTCCTGCGCGACAGGCAGCACCGGCACGACGCGCTCCTGCCCGCCCTTGCCTCTCACACGAAGCACGTCGCGCGGTGGCACCGGCGCATCCCGGCGGTTCAGGCCGAGTGCCTCGGAAATGCGCAGCCCCGAACCATAGAGCAGGAGCAATACGGCCTGATCGCGATAGCCCACCCAAGGCTCGCGTTCGCGCTCATCTTCCTCCCGGCTAGCGGCGACCACGGCGCGCGCCTTCTCCTCGGTGAGCGGGCGGGGCAGCCCACGCGCCACCCGCGGCATCGCCACGCTCAGCACCGCACGGTTTTTCAGGTGTCCGGCGCGCTCCATATGGCGGAAGCACGCGCGCAGCGCGGATAGACCGCGCGACAGGCTGCGGCTCGATACGCCTTGCGCACGCCGCCAAGCCATGAAAGCGCGGAAATCAGAGGCCGTCAGCGCATTGAAGTCGCGCAGCGCGGGCGGGCGTCCAAGATGATCGCTCAGAAACGTGCAGAACTGGCGCAGGTCGCGCGCATAGGCATCCATTGTGTTCGCGCCGCTGCCGCGCTGATGCGCCAGATACGCCAGCCAACCCCGGATCGCCTCGCGCGCGTCCGCTTCAGCCGAAAACTCAAAATTCTGCGGGATTAATACCTGCATCGAGGCGACTCTGCTTTCCGTGCTGGACCCCAAGCGCTTACCCTAGGCGCGCCATGGTTGATGCAATGTTAATCGGTGACGCGCGATGACGCGGGAGGTCACGCAGCCACGCCTTGCGCTCGATGAGCCGGAGGCCGCGCCGGTGCGCACGGTGCCGGTGCTGGTGCCGCTCGCGCTGGATGAGGCCTATGATTACGCGCTGAGCGAAGGCGACGCGCCGCCGCCGGGGACGTTCGTGCGCGTGCCGCTCGGCTCGGCCCGGCGTATCGGCGTGGTGTGGGGCGAAGCGCGCATAGCGGATGTGCCCGCGAAGAAGCTCA
>CAYVFK010000142.1:0-5434 GCA_964450925.1 uncultured Hyphomicrobiaceae bacterium
CCGGGTCATCCTGATCGCCTGGGTCATCGCGGGTGGGCTGGCAGCCATGGCCGGGATATTCCTGGCGATGGACACGCGCCTGCATCCGGTCATGGGGTGGCAGTTGCTGTTGCCAGTGTTCGCTGCGGCCATTGTCGGCGGCATCGGACGCCCCTATGGCGCAATGGCGGGCGGGCTGCTGATTGGCGTCGCGATGGAAATGTCCACGCTATTCATTAACCCCGCCTACAAGCAAGCGGTGGCCTTTGCGATCATGGTGGCGACACTGATCGTGCGCCCGACCGGTATTTTCCGCGGGAGTTCTCTATGAGCGACGCGCACGCAACAAGGGAAGATCGCTGATGGAGCTTGCCGGAGTGCTTAGCTATTTCGTGTTCTTCGCCTCCTTTGCCTGCATCTACGCGATCATGGTGCTGGGGTTGAATATCCAGTGGGGGATGACCGGGCAGATCAATATTGGCGTGGCTGGATTCTATGCCGTCGGCGCGTACACCTCTGCGATCCTGACGACGCCGCCCACGCCGGAGCATTTCGGCGGCTTCGCGCTGCCGGTCATCGCCGGGCTGATCGGCGCGGTCATGGTCAGCGGCTTTCTGGCTCTGTTGATCGGCATGATCACCGTCAATCTGCGCTCGGATTATCTCGCGATCGCTACCATCGGGCTGGCCGAAATCATCCGGTTCCTGATCAAGAACGAGGAGCAGATCACACACGGCGTCCGGGGTATCTCGGACATTCCGCGCCCGCTGGTCGAAAGCGGGCCGCTGGCCGCGCCAGTGTTCCTCGCCTTCGCGCTTGCTGCCGTGGCGCTCGCCTATCTGCTGGTCGAGCGCGCGCGGGTCTCGCCCTGGGGCCGCGTGCTGCGTGCGATCCGCGACAACGAGGATGCGGCCAAGGCGGCCGGCAAGAATGTTGTCAGCTTCCGGCTTCAGGCGTTCGTGGTCGGCTCCGCGTTAATGGGCTTCGCAGGCGGGCTGTATGCGCATTTCTTCGGCTTTATCTCGCCAGAGGCGTTCGAGCCGGTATTCGGGACATTCATCGTCTGGGCGATGCTGATCGTCGGCGGCAGCGGCAATAACAAGGGCGCGCTTGTCGGTACGGTCATTGTCTGGCTGGTCTGGTCCGGCACGGAAATCCTCACGCGGGCGCTGCCACCCGACATGGCAACGCAGGCGAGCGCGGCGCGGGTGCTGATGATCGGGGTGCTACTGCAGATCGTCCTGCTGACCCGCCGGCAGGGCATACTGCCTGAAGAACAGCCGAGGCCGGTCCAGCGTCGCCGGGAAAACCCAAGATAGTCCTGCGAATTTCTCCTAAAATGCATGCGTTACGAAGCACGCTAATCTAGACTCCGGTCTTGCACCAAATGTTGCCATGTAGAGGAGGATAGCCCCGTGTTTCAGACCATTCTGGTACCCGTTGCTCTGAGCGACATCGACAAAGCCACGCCTATGCTTGACGCTGCGCGTCAACTTGGCGGTGAGAATGCGCGCGTTGTGCTGATGAGCGTCGTGGAGAATGTTCCGACCTATGTCGCCACTGAACTCCCCGGCGGCTTCATGGACAAGGCCAAGCAAAACGCGCATGCTTCGCTTGCCAAGATTGCGCAAGATGCGGGCCTGCAGGTCGAAATCGTCGTGCGCAGCGGTCAGCCCTCCGCGGGTATTATTGGCACCGCCAAAGAGAAGAACGCCGATGTCATCATAATCGCGTCGCACCAGCCGGGCCTGAGCGATTATCTGCTCGGCTCGACGGCGCATCGTGTCGTGCGGCACGCCAAATGCGCGGTCCTCGTGTTGCGCTAAACCGCGATCCACAATCCCGTCTCGGATACGCTCCGGGATGGGAATCGACGTTTTCGGCCGCACACCCGATTGTCTCGCGCCGCCGCCGAGTCAGAAAGGTCCGCAAATGGACGCCCTTCAGAACATTATGATCCTGCTCATCGCGGGCACCGTGATCTGGATGTTCCTGAAGCTGAAAGAGCGGATCGAGTTCCTGGAGCACGAGGTGCGCTGGCTGCGCAGCGAGCTGGACGGGATGAAAGGCGTTCATCGCGGCGGGGATTACGATTAGGCGCGGTGCGCTTTCCGATAAATGAGCGAGATCAGGATGTCTCTCAAGCTTGGCGGCGCTTATACCTTCCGCAGCCACGAAATCCGCTACGGCATCATGGGACCGGAGGGCGCGGCCGCGCTCGTGCTGCTGCACGGCACGCCGTTTTCCGCGCATGAGTGGCACCGGATCGCGCCGTGGCTGGCTCGGCATTTCCGCGTCCATTTCCATGACATGTTGGGCTATGGCGCGTCGGCGAAGGGCGATCTGCACGATGTGTCGCTCGGTATCCAGAACGAGGTGTTCGCCGCGTTGCTTGACCATTGGGGGCTCCAACGCCCGCATGTTATCGCCCATGACTTCGGCGGCGCGACCGCGCTGCGTGCGCATTTCCTGAACGGCCGTGACTATGCCTCGCTGACGCTGATTGACCCGGTGGCTGTCCGCCCGTGGGGCTCACCGTTTGTCGCGCATGTCCGCCAGCACGAAGCTGCCTTTGCCGGGATGCCGGCCTACATGCACGAGGCGCTGCTGGATGCGTATTTGCGCACGGCCATCACCCGGCCCATCGCGTCAGAAGAGCTTGCGCCCTATAAAGCCCCCTGGCTCGGCGAGGCCGAGCAGATCGCGTTTTACCGCCAGATCGCGCATATGGACCTGAAGTATACCGACGAGGTTGAAGCGCGTTACGGCGAGCTGCGCTGTCCGGCGCAGGTGCTGTGGGGCGGGGCGGATCAGTGGATCCCGATCAACACCGGCCGGCGCTTCCACGCGATGCTCCCCGAATGCCGCTTCATCGCGGTGCCGGGCGCGGGCCACCTGGTCCAAGAGGACGCGCCGGAAGCGATTCTGGCTGCGCTTGGGGATTTTCCGCCGCTCGCGTCGGCGATCCGCGCTTAACGCTACTCGATCAGCACCGGCGTATCGCCGCTATACATGTCGCTCTCAACCTGCTTGACGAGGAAATCCGCGACATTCGCGCGCGAAATCTTGCCGAGCCGCCACTCGCGCGCGTCGCTCAGCACCTTGTATTGGCCTGTGTGCGGGCTGTCAGTGAGGATCCCCGGCCGCGCGATGGTCCAGTCCAGCCCGCTGCGGCGAATGATCCATTCCTGAATGTCCTTGTCGTCATAGGCGCGCTTGAGCAAGCCTTGGCGACCGAAAGCCTGGTACAGAAAACTGCCGCGTCCAGCGCTGTCGCCCGCGCCGAAGCCAGTGACGCAGATCAACCGTGTCGCGCCAACTTCTTTCATCGCGTCAACAAGTATGCGCGTCGCATTCGAGAACAACGTGACCGGGCGGATGATGTTTTGCGCAGTGAGCGAGATCCCGAGCGCCTGGATGACCACATCGCCGGGCGCGATTGCCGCGCGCACCGCCTGCGGGTCGAGTGCGTCGCCATCCACCTTTTCGAGGTTGGCATGCACATCAGGGATAGCTGAGGCGCTGCGCGCGAAAGCGCGCACGTGGTAGCCGGCTTCGAGGGCGCGGCGCACGGTTTCCAGTCCAATCCCCTTGCTTGCGCCGAAAATGACGACCTTCATGTCACGTTCCTTTTTTCAGTTCAGCGCCAGCATAAGCACGCCGATGAGCGCGGCCATCTGCGCAAGATTGATGATGACGCTCGCCCGATGGAGCAGCGCGAATCGGGCTGCTCGCCCGGCATCCCGCGCGTCGTTGATCCTGGGCATCAGCCAGAACCGCGAGAACACGAACAACACCATCACCGCGCTCATCAGCGCCCCGACAGCCGAGCCAAGCGCGAACAACGAGCCAAGTGCCGTGACGACCGCGAGCACATCATAATAGCGCGGAAACAAACGCCGGATGAATGCCCCGGCGTCGGCTTCGGGGAAGTGCGCGAACACCAGCGGAGCCACAACCGCAGCAAAGAACAGCATCGAACCAAGTATGGCGGCGGCGAACAGCGCGGCGATATCGACTGATTGGAAACTTTCCATTATTTCTCGCCCTCTTGTCTGCGGCAGTATGAAGCGATGAGCCCGCGCCGGTATCAACGATCCGAGCATCAGCTGGCGCGTAAGATTGTTACGCTCGAAAATCCAGATGGATCGAAGACATGGCCGCACATCTCGAACCGACGCGCGAGGCTGGTTTGGCGCGCCTCGACGACTTTGCGCCGCGCGCTGGCCGCGATTATGCCCGCACGCGCAACTTCGACTTCGGCCCCGGCTTGCGTGATAACGTCTCGGTGCTATCGCCCTGGCTGCGGCACCGTCTGGTGCTGGAAGAAGAAGTGATTGCCCGCACGCTGGAACAGCATAGCCTCTCGACGGCGGAAAAATTTGTGCAGGAGGTGGTCTGGCGGACCTACTTCAAAGGGTTCATGGAGCAGCGGCCGAGCATCTGGCAGGATTATCGCGCCGATGTCGCCGAATTGGCCGAGCGGCTGGAGGCAGAGCCCGGCCTGCGCTCCGGCTATACCGAGGCCGTCGAGGGGCGCACGGGCATTGATTGTTTCGACGACTGGGCGCGCGAGTTGATCGAGACAGGTTATCTGCACAACCACGCCCGGATGTGGTTCGCGAGCATCTGGATTTTCACGCTCGGCCTGCCCTGGCAGCTCGGCGCGGATTTCTTCTTGCGCCATCTGCTCGACGGCGACCCGGCATCCAACACACTTGGCTGGCGCTGGGTCGGAGGGTTGCACACGCGCGGCAAGACCTATCTGGCGCGCGCCGACAATATCGCGAAGTTCACCGATGGGCGCTTCAACCCGGCAGGCCAGCTCGCTGCGAGCGCGCCGCCGCTTGAAGAAGATGCGGAGCACCCGCTCGTACCACTGCGCCTGCCAGACACGTCCAGGCCGGACCGCGCCGGACTGCTGGTGAGCGAAGACGATTGCGCACCGGAGACGATTGCTTGGCCCGCGCAGCCGATCGCTGCTATTGGCCTCACGGCCTCGCAGGCCCGCTCACCCTTGCCGGTGGCACAAGGCGTGTACGGCTTTACGCGCGGCGCTGTTGCCGATGCGCTGTCGCGCGCAGGTGCGCATTACGGCGTGGAAAGCCAGCAGGCAGGCGCGGAAGATCGCGGCGCGGCGCTCGCCGAGTGGGCGCGGGCTAACAGGCTGGATGCTGTGATGACGGTTTATGCACCGGTCGGCCCGGCTGCGGAGCGAATGGCGGCGGCGCGCGATGCGCTGGCGGCGGCTGGCGTGGCGCTTATCGAGGTGCGTCGCGATTGGGACTCGGCAGCCTGGCCTCACGCGACGAAGGGCTTTTTCAAGGTGAAAAAGCAGATCCCCGCGCTCATCGAGACCAGTGGGATTGCGCGTTGAGTTCGTACTGTTGGGGCGATCGGGGTGGTGGAGGAGGTTGGATTCGAACCAACGTAGGCATAGCCAGCGGATTTACAG
>CAYVFK010000143.1:0-5412 GCA_964450925.1 uncultured Hyphomicrobiaceae bacterium
GCCACGGACATTGGTCTCATCCTGCCAGAAATTGTAGACCTCGCCATCGCGGACCGTTCCATAAGGGATACGGTCCTGCGAGTTCACGATGGCGAGCGCCTCGGCCTCGAATTCGCTGTAGTTCGGATCGGACTGGAGATCGCCGAGGCTGCGTTCATTCTGCGCGCGCACCCAGTCCAGCGCGCGCTCGCCTTCAACCTCTTCCAGCCAGAGACGCGGGTCTTCTGCCGCCGGGTCGGTGGACGGCGCGATGAACACACCCTTGATATCGGCGCGGGTCGTCGCGCCGGTCGTTTCCTGAACCACAGGGCCTGTCTCCTGGTCTGAGCCCGGTTGGCTGGCGCACGCCGCCAGCAGGGCAAGGGCTGTCGTCGCAATGAGGGTGTTGCGCATGATTGTCTCCCGGTCGCTGTAATTTGAGGCAAATTTATCGTTTAGCGAGATGAAGCACGGGTTGGGTCTGATTGCAAGCGGGCCTCAGGCCGGGCGGACATTCCACTCCATCACTGAGGCCTGAAGGCCCGAATCGACCCGAAATCGCCCAAAAGCGCCTGTTTTCAGCTTGATCGTTGCGGGCCGGTTATCAAGTGTCATCACGTCCAGCGCAAAACGCGCCACGCCATTGCTGGTCACAACCATGTGAATCTCGCCGTCGCGATGGAAGTCCGCAAGCGTCGTGATCCAGGCATCCCACAACCGGCGCAGATCCTCCGGCCGGGGCGACCAGTCCTCCGGCATGTCGGCTGCCTCGTCCCAGCGGCGCAGCGCATCAGCGCCGAGACGGGCGATGACCGCCTCTTCGGGCTGGTTCTCGTCAGGCCCGTAATCGATCTCCTTCAGGAAGACATGAGGCTGCGGCCTTGGTGTTGCCGAGGGCTGTGCAGCATGGATCGCCTCGGCGGTCTGCCAGGTGCGCGCGAGCGGGGAGCTTGTGATCGAGGTGAGCGGCGTGCCTGCGAAGTGCCTGGCGAGCGCCTCGGCCTGTGCGCGGCCTGAGGATGAGAGCGGCAGATCGGTGCGACCGCCGACGCGCGTGACCGTGTCGCCCGGATCGAAGGTGTTGCCGTGACGCACGATGATGAGGTCGAACATCAGCCGCGCTCCCGGATCAGCTGCTCTGCCAGCGCGACATCGGCGGGCTCGTCAATGCCGGACATGGATATCTCCGGCGCCTTGACCATCACCGCCTGCATGTGCATGCCGCCCTCCAGCGCGCGAAGCTGTTCCAGACCTTCAAGCGCCTCATATTCGGTCGGCGGCAGCGATGCGAAGCGCTTCAGCGCGTCCAGCCGGTAGGCGTAGAGCCCAATATGGCGCAGAACTGGCGAAAAGGGCTGCTTTTCGCGCCATTCCGCTTCCTTGCGGATGGTCGGAATGATGGTCTTCGAGAACCAGACCGCGCGGCCATTCTCCAGACGGATGCAGCAGGTGCCTGAATGCGGCGCGGTTTCCTTATGGGCGCGTAGCCTGTCCAGCGCTTCCCATGAGAGCGCAACCACCGGTGTTGCAATGTCGACGCCCGGCGCTGCGCAGGCTTCTGCCACGGCCACGACATGGGCGGCCGGCGTGAAAGGCGCATCGCCCTGAAGATTGACCACGATCTCCGGCGTTACACCCATGGCCTCCACTGCCGCCAGCGCTCTGTCCGAGCCCGAAGGACACGCCGGATCGGTCATGACCACCGGAATGCCCAGTGCCTCACAATGGGCCTTGATGCGGTCATCATCGGTCGCCACCACATGCGCGCCGCCCGCGATCCGTCCGGCCGCCTCTTCGGCAATGTCAGCCACACGCGAGACCATGCTGCGACCGGCAATCTCGATCAGCGGCTTGCCGGGCAGGCGCGTCGAGCCATAGCGCGCCGGAACGATGATGAGCGTCTTCATGGCCCGACGCTCTAACAGGGCTCCAGCTTGCCCGCCAGAGCGTTTGGCTTTACCCCACGGCGACTTCCAAACAAGGACAAGACCGATGCCCGACACTCACACCCCGCTCCTGCCCGTCAGCCTCGACGATGTGCGCGCAGCAGCGGAAGTGATTTGCGGCCAGGTCGAGCGCACGCCGCTTCGCAAGTCGCGCACCCTGTCGGAGATCACCGGCGCGGAGGTCTGGGTGAAGTTCGAGAACCTTCAGTTCACCGCGAGCTTCAAGGAGCGCGGCGCGCTGAACAAGCTCTCGAAACTGACAGACGAGGAGAAGAAGGCCGGCGTGATCGCCATGTCGGCGGGCAACCACGCCCAGGGCGTCGCCTATCATGCCCAGCGCCTCGGCATCCCGGCGACCATTGTGATGCCGAAGGGCACCCCCTTCGGCAAGGTGAAGCACACACGCGCCCATGGGGCCCGCGTGCTCCTGGAAGGTGACACGCTGCAGGAAGCCGCTGAACACGCCGAAAAGCTGCGCGCCGAGCAGGGCTATACCTTCATCCACCCCTATGATGATGTCGACATCATCGCCGGGCAGGGCACCATCGCCCTGGAAATGCTGGAGGACGAACCATCGCTCGATACGCTGGTCGTTCCCGTGGGCGGTGGCGGCCTGTGCGGCGGGATCGCGGTTGCCGCCAAGGCGCTCAAGCCAAACATGCGCATCGTCGCTGCCGAAGCCGCGCTCTATCCGGGGCTGCATTCCGAACGCCAGGGGCGTGAAGCCCGCGTGGGCGGGGCCACCATTGCGGAAGGCATCGCGGTGAAGGCGGTTGGCCGGAAGAACTGGGAAATCCTGCGCCATCTCTGCGATGATGTGTTGCTGGCCGATGAGGAACACCTCGAGCGCGCCATCACGCTGTTCCTGGAGGTGGAAAAGACGGTCGCCGAGGGTGCGGGGGCGGCCGGTCTTGCTGCGATGCTTGCCCATCCGGCCGCATTCACAGGCAAGAAAGTCGGGCTTGTGCTTTGCGGCGGCAATATCGACACACGCCTGCTGGCGAGCGTGCTGACCCGCGCTCTCGTGCGTGAGCGCCGCCTGACCTCGATCCGCGTGGTCAGTGATGACCGTCCCGGAACGCTGTCAAATGTGTCGCGCATCATTGGCGATGCCGGGGCTAACATCATGGAGGTCGCCCACAACCGCATCGCGCTGGACGTGCCGGCCAAGGGCGCGGAGTTCGACATCCTGATCGAGACGCGCGACGCCCAGCACACACAGGAAGTCATCGACGCGCTGAACGCGGCTGGCTACCCCCTGCGGAATCTGAACAAGATCTAGCTCAGTTCAGGCGGAACTCGCCATCGACAGATCTGAGTTCTGCGGGCGCCAGCATGTCTGAATGCGCCACGCGGATGGTGTGGATCACGGCGCGGATTTCGCGGCGCCAATGGTCGAGAAACTGCGACAGACGTGGAAAGGTGGGTGCCTCATCGAGGGTCTGCCAGGTGAAAGTCTGCAACAGGCCCGGATGGTCCGGCATCCGGTAGAGGATTTCTGCTGTCAGAAGGCCCGATCCGGCCAGGCGTGAGAGAAAGTCTCGGTCACAGTTTCGCATGCACGTCTCCTTTTCGCCGACCCACCCCTCACAGAGCAGAAGGGTCGCGCCGAAATCGTGAACAGAAACTGAATTTCGTCAAGCTTTACAGCGCTTTAGCACCGACTTCTGCCGAGTGCTGCTAACGCGCCTGCGGCCGTGCGATGGACCCGGCGAGGTTCACGAGCACATCCTCGGCACCGAAATACTCCGCTCCGGCGGGTTTTGGTCCGCGACCCAGAATGATCTCGGCAGAGGCCTCATAGCGCGTGATCTCGCGATAGGAGGGTGCACCGAAGCCGTCAAAATAGGGGTCGTAGAACGGGTCACGATAATGGCCGCGCCAGAGACGCCCACGCGGCCCGTAATAGCGGTAATTGCACAGGAAGCCCGAATAATAGGGCGAACCGGTCGCCGATGGCAGGAAGCGGGTGTCCTCATCGGTGGCGCGCTGCACGGTCTGGAACCAGTCATAGCCTTCCTGCGATGTCAGTTCCGCTGCACGGTAGAGGAGATAGGTCTCGACGGTCTGGCGCTCCGTCAGGGAATTGCCGCTGAAGGAGACGACGAAACGATTGGTCTCGATGCGCTGTTCGGCATAGCCGCCGGAGTCCGCCTGTCCCACCGGCGCATAAGGCGTCGCCGTGGCGCACGCACCGAGCACGAACAGGGCAGCGAGGGCGGGGACAAGACCGGATTTCATCGACAGGACTCCTTCAATCACTGAACATCAGCTTAACGGATGCAAGCTGAACGCCAAATAACATGTTCGCTATCAAAGCCTTTTCGTCACGCGTCGCGTCAGGCCTCGAATCCCATGACGGCTTTCACCTCCAGGAAGTCCTCAAGCCCCCAGACGCCCCATTCCCGGCCATTGCCGGAATGCTTGTAGCCGCCAAACGGGGCCGACATATCGATCCCGGCACCGTTCATGTGGATATTGCCAGCCCGGATGCGCCGCGCGACATCGCGCACCGCCTCGATATCTCCGCCACTGACATAGCCTGACAGGCCGAAATCGGTGTCATTGGCGATCTCGACGGCATGATCGGTGTCCTCATAGGGGATGATGGTCAGCACGGGTCCGAAAATCTCCTCCCGCGCAATGGTCATCTCATTGTCGGCATGGGTGAAGACGGTCGGTCGGGCGAAGAAGCCGCGATTGAAGCCCTCGGGGCGGCCGTCGCCACCGGACAGGAGTTCGGCCCCCTCGGATATGCCCGTGCCGATCAGGTCCTGCACCTTGCGGTATTGCTGGGCGTTCGAGATCGGACCGATTGCGCCTTTCGGGGCATCGGCGGGCATGCCGACGGCCACCCTTTCGGCCGTTGCCTTCGCGATGGCATTGACGGTTTCGAGCTGGTCGCGGGCCACCAGCATGCGCGAAGGCGCGTTACAGGACTGGCCGGAATTGGTCATCATGGACATCACGCCACCCGCGACGGCCTTTTCCAGATCGGCGTCCGGCATGATGATATTGGCCGATTTGCCGCCAAGCTCCTGATGCACGCGCTTGAAGGTCGGGGCCGAGGCCGTCGCGACTGCCGCGCCTGCGCGCCCGGAGCCGGTGATGGACATCATGTCGATCTGCGCATGCGAGGACATCGCCTCGCCAACTACGGGACCGTCGCCCATCACCATGTTGAACACGCCCGAGGGCACACCGGCCTCGTGCAGGATCTCGGTCAGGATGACGGCATTGCCGGGCGCGATTTCCGACGGTTTCAGCACCATGGTGCAACCGGCGGCAAGCGCCGGGGCGACCTTGCAGGCGATCTGGTTGAGCGGCCAGTTCCACGGTGTGATCAGACCGCAAACGCCGACAGGCTCCTTGCGGATCAGTGTCGAGCCCTCGACCCGCTCGAATGCGTAGTCGCCAAGCACTTCGACCATCTTCGCGAAATGGCCGAGGCCTGCGGGAACCTGCGCGGCCTGCGCCAGCCACATGG
>CAYVFK010000144.1:0-5312 GCA_964450925.1 uncultured Hyphomicrobiaceae bacterium
CGAACCCTCATCTTGAGCTTGGAAGGCTCCTGCTCTACCATTGAGCTACACCCGCGTTATCAGGGATATAACGCCGCAGGCGCCGCGAAACCACCCCAATGTGATGGGCATTTTTTGCGCCGGCCCTCCCGCGCACCGCGAGCACGCCGCAAATCAGCGCCAATTACGCTTGATGCGCGCTTACCTGCGAGAAAGGCTGTCCCATGTCCCATGAACTTACATTATACACGCATCCGTGGTCGCGTGGGCGGATCGTGCGCTGGATGCTGGAGGAAGTCGGCGTTTCCTACGAGACGAAAGTCATTGATTACGGTCCGGCGATGAAGTCGCCCGAATACCTCGCCATCAACCCGATGGGCAAGGTGCCCGCGCTGGCTCACGGCGACGTCGTGGTGACCGAATGCGCGGCGATCCTCGCTTATCTCGCCGATGTGTTTCCCGAAGCGGGCCTTGCTCCGCCCGCCGGCAGCGCACTGCGCGCACCGTATTATCGCTGGCTGTTCTTCGCCGCGGGGCCGATGGAAACAGCGGTGCTGAACAAGGTGCTGGGCCTTGAGGTTCCACAGGACAAACGCGGCATGGTCGGCTACGGCACTCTGGAGACGACGCTTTCCACGCTGGAGGCCGCGCTTGAAGGCCGCGACACGCTCGCAGGCGACAGCTTCACCGCGGCGGATTTGATGGTCACGGCTTATTTGGGGTGGTATCTCGAACAGGGGATCATCGAGGCGCGGCCGGATTTCGTCCGTTATGCCGGACTGCATGGGTCACGGCCAGCGATGAAGCGCGCCACCGAAATCGACGATGCCCTCGCTCCGCACCATCCGATGCCCGGCGCCCAAGATGGATAACCGGCGGATTGAGAGTGCATAGCTGCCCGAAGTCTTCACCGCGCTGATTGTCTGCACCCGCCAGAAAGTTATATCTTGACGATGTGCGCGGCGCGCTTGCCGCCATGGCGCATGCTGCGCGAACCTTCAAAGCCCAACGAAAAGACCCCAGCACGTGACAGATAGTACCGACATTCCCGGCGACGGTCCCGCACCCGAAGACCGCGGCTTCGATATCCGCTCGCGCTCCATCACGAGCGAGATGCGCAGTTCCTACCTCGATTACGCGATGAGCGTGATCGTGAGCCGCGCTCTGCCCGATGTGCGCGATGGCCTGAAGCCGGTGCATCGCCGCGTGCTGTACACGATGCAGGAAAACGGGCTCGACTGGAACAAGCCATATAAAAAGGCCGCGCGCGTCGTCGGTGACGTCATGGGCCGCTATCATCCACACGGCGATCAGTCGATCTATGACGCGCTGGTGCGCATGGCTCAGGATTTCTCGATGCGCCTGCCGCTGATCGACGGCCAGGGCAATTTCGGGTCGATCGACGGCGACCCCCCGGCGGCCATGCGTTACACCGAATGTCGTCTGGAGCGGGTTGCGCATTCGCTGCTGGATGACATCGACAAGGACACGGTTGATTTCCAGGACAACTACGACAATTCCGAACGCGAGCCGACCGTCCTGCCGGCGAAGTTTCCCAACCTGCTGGTCAACGGCGCGGGCGGCATCGCGGTCGGCCTGGCGACCAACATTCCGCCGCACAACCTGAACGAGATCACCGAAGCCTGCATGGCCTATCTCGACAATCCTGCCATCACCATCGACGAGCTGATCGAGATCGTACCCGGCCCGGACTTCCCCACCGGCGGCATCATCCTGGGGCGCAGCGGCGCTCGCTCGGCCTATCACAAAGGCCGCGGCTCGATCATCATGCGCGGGAAGGTGCATACCGAAGCCGTCGGCAAGGACCGCGAGGCGCTTATCGTCACTGAGGTGCCCTATCAGGTCAACAAGGCCACGATGATCGAGAAGATCGCCGAACTGGTGCGCGAAAAGCGCATCGAGGGCATCTCCGATGTACGTGATGAGTCCGACCGCGATGGCTACCGTGTCGTTATCGAGCTGCGCCGAGACGCCAACGCCGATGTCGTGCGCAATCAGCTTTATCGCTACACGCCGCTGCAAACCTCGTTTGGCGCCAACCTGGTCGCCCTCAACGGCGGGCGTCCGGAGCAGCTCAACCTGAAGGACATGATCCGCTCGTTCACGGCGTTCCGCGAGGAGGTCGTGAGCCGGCGCACCAAATTCCTGCTGGCCAAGGCGCGTGAGCGTGCGCATGTCCTGGTCGGCCTCGCGATTGCCGTGGCGAATATCGACGAGGTGATTGCGCTGATCCGCCGCGCGCCGGACCCCGCGACCGCGCGCGAGCAGCTGATGGAGCGACGCTGGCCCGCCAGGGATGTGGCGCCGCTGGTCGCGCTCATTCAGGACGCGCGCCATGTCGTCGCCGATGACGGCACTTACGTTCTTTCCCCAGAGCAGGCCAAGGCGATCCTGGATCTGCGCCTGCAACGCCTGACCGCGCTCGGCCGCGATGAGATCGGCGACGAACTCAACGGCCTGGGCGAGAAGATCAAGGATTATCTCGACATCCTGCGCTCGCGCGCCCGCGTCATCGATATCATCAAGGACGAGATGACTAGCGTCGCCAATTCGTTCGGCACCCCGCGCCGCAGCGAGATCATCGACTATGCCGGCGAGGTCGAGGACGAAGACCTGATCCAACGCGAGGATGTCGTCGTCACGGTCAGCCATCGCGGCTATGTCAAGCGGGTGCCGCTGGCGACTTATCGCGCGCAGCGCCGCGGCGGCAAGGGCCGGGCCGGCATGTCCACGCGACAGGAGGATTTCGTCCGCCGGCTATTCATCGCGAATACGCACACGCCGGTGTTGTTCTTTTCTTCGCGCGGCATGGTCTACAAGATGAAGGTGTGGAAGCTGCCAGCCGCACAGCCGCAGTCTCAGGGCAAGGCGCTAATCAACCTGCTGCCGCTCGATCAGGACGAGTGGATCACCTCGATCATGCCGCTGCCCGAAGATGAGGCAAGCTGGGACGCGTTGCACGTCATGTTCGCCACTGCCGATGGCAATGTGCGACGCAACAAATTGTCCGAATTCGTCGAGGTACGTCAGAGCGGCAAGATCGCCATGAAGCTCGACGAGGGCCAGCGCATCATCGGCGTGGAGACCTGCTCGGCGGATGACGACGTGCTGCTGACCAGCGCCAATGGCCGCGCGATCCGCTTCCCCATCACGGCGGTGCGCGAATTCAAGGGCCGGGAGGCGCGCGGGGTCATGGGTATCCGGTTGGAAGATGGCGACGAGGTGATCTCGATGGCCGTGCTCCGGCATGTGGATGCGCGCCCTGATGAACGCGCCGCCTATCTGCGTCAGGCGGGCGCCATGCGCCGCGCCGCAGGTGGGCAGAGCGCAGAGGACGCCGCGGCGGAGGAGGCCACGGCCGAGCCTGAGACTGGTGATGAGGAGATGGTGGAGCCCGGCGAACTGTCGCCGGAGCGCTACGCCGAGTTGAGCGCGCGCGAACAGTTCATTCTTACCGCGTCGGAAAACGGCTATGGCAAGCGCACCAACGCCTATGAATACCGGATTTCCGGACGTGGCGGCAAAGGCATCATCGCCATGACCGTGAATGAGCGTAACGGCCCGCTGGTCGGCGCGTTCCCGGTGGAGGACACCGACCACATCATGCTGGTGACCGATCGCGGCAAGCTGATCCGCTGCCCGGTCGAGGACATCTCGATTGTCGGGCGCGCGACGCAGGGCGTGAAGATTTTTACCACCGGGGCGGGCGAGCGCGTGGTCTCTGTCGTCCATATCCCCGAAGAGGACAACGGCAACGGCGACGAGAGCGAAACCGAAGACGTGTAACGCCGAAGCTAGCCGGTGCCGACTGTATAGCGAGGAACCTGCGAGATGTCCTCATATCTATTCGGCGCGTTTGTCCTGACCTGCGTCGTGTTGGCCGTAACACCCGGCCCGTCCATGGCCCTGTTCGTCGCCAATAGCGCCAGCCACGGGACCCGCGCGGGCCTGTTAACCGTGCTCGGCAACGCACTGGGCCTGTCAATCCTCGTCACGGCGGCCACACTCGGTATGAGTTCGGTCATGGCCTTTATCGCTGAATGGTTCGACGTCATCCGTTGGGCCGGCGCGGCTTATCTCGTCTGGCTTGGCCTGACGCGGCTGCGCACCGCAATGCGTAACAACGCCGCCATACCACCGCCGGCAGTGCGCGGCAGCTTCGTATGGCGCGGATTCATCATTGCGCTGTCCAACCCCAAGGTGCTCCTTTTCCTCGGGGCATTCTTCCCGCAGTTCCTCGACCCGGCGGCCGCCATTGCGCCGCAACTTGTCGTGCTGGCCGTGACTTTCGTGGTTGTCATCGCGGCCACAGACGCCCTGATGGTGTTCGCGCTTGGTGCAGCGCGCGGCTGGTTCCTGAATCGACGGAATATTCTCGAAGGTTTCAGCGGCAGCGTTCTGGTCCTTGGCGGCGTTTGGCTTGCACTCCAGCAGCGCGCATGACAGCTTGCGCGGCAGCGCAGCGTCAGCTAGGACGTTCGTATGACACGCGCAGGCTTTTATTCTGGCAGTTTCGATCCGGTCAGCTATGGGCATCTTGATGTGATCGAGCGCGCGGCGCGGCTGCTCGGGAGACTGGTTGTCGGCGTCGGTGTGCATCACGGCAAGACGCCGCTATTCACCTGGCGCGAACGGGTCGATTTGCTGGAAGCTGAAACGCGCGTCATCGCCGCGCGCGACTCCACTCAGATTGAGGTGGTCACCTTTGACGGCTTGAGCGTTGACGCGGCGCGCATCCATGGAGCGGCGGTGCTCGTGCGCGGGCTTCGCGATGCGACCGATTTCGACTACGAGATGCAGATGGCGGGCACGAATTCCGCACTCGCGCCGGATATCGACACGGTCTTTTTACCCGCCGCCCCGGGCCGCCGCCACATCGCGTCCAAATTCATCCGTCAGATCGCGTCCATGGGCGGCGACATTGATCAGTTTGTCCCCCCGCTCGCCGCGAAACGCCTGCGCGCGAAACTGGACAGATCCCAGACTTAGGCGCGCACCCAGCCGTGGAACACTATCATGTTGCGCACGACCGTTTTATCCGCCGTCTCGGCTCTGTTCGCCGCCGCGTTGTTGGCGATGATCAGCGCCCCAATCAATGCCCAGGGAAAGGACAATATGCTTTACCTCGATTTGAAAGGTGGCCGCGTGGTCATCGAACTGTTGCCCGACGTCGCGCCGAAGCATGTCGAGCGCATCAAGACGCTCACGCGCGAAGGCTTCTATGACGGGCTGACCTTCCACCGGGTGATCGACGGCTTCATGGCGCAGACCGGCGACCCGACCGGCACAGGCACCAGCGGCTCGAACTATCC
>CAYVFK010000145.1:0-5307 GCA_964450925.1 uncultured Hyphomicrobiaceae bacterium
TCGTGTCGTTCTCGCGCGGCATGGTCTATGCGCTGGAGGCGGCGGAGAAGCTGGCCGAGGAGGGCTACGAGGCCGAGGTCATCGACCTGCGCACGCTGCGCCCGCTCGACATGGCGACCGTGATCGAATCGGTGAAAAAGACCAACCGGCTGGTGGTGGTGCAGGAAGCCTGGCCGATCGCCTCGATCGCTTCGGAGGTCTGCGCGCAGGTCGCGCGCGACGCTTTTGACCACCTCGACGCGCCGCCTACGCCTGTGACCGGCGCGGATGTGCCCATGCCTTACGCCGCCAACCTGGAGAAGCTCGCGCTGCCAAGCACGGAGCTGGTCGTGGCCGCGGCGAAATCGGTCATGTATGTCGATTAATCGGTACGCGGAACGGGGAAAAAACCAAGAGAGCGCGTTCATCGCGCCGGAGACCGCGCATGGAGATGACATTCGGCGAACTCTCGCAGAGCCGCATTGATGCGATGAGCTTCATCCTCAGCCTATTCTCGATGTTCTTCACGATCTGCTCGGCATATATCGCCGCGCTGTATTTCTTTCTCGGCGTCGCGCCATTGGCCCTGCGCATGCTTGCCTTCTTCGTGCTCACGGTCAGTTTCCTGTTTCTCGGCGGTATGGCATTCACGGTGAGCGACCTGGTGGAGGTGATCGTCCAGAACTGGGAGCAAGCCGACATCCCGCTCAGCAGCCAGCAGCCCGTGCGCGAATGGCTCATTCGGCTCGGCGGCAGCTTCCAGTTCTATTACATTAGCGCTTTCGTTGGCTGGGCGGTGGCGTTTATCGTCTACCTGGCGCTCGCTTACCTGACCTTCGGCTATCGCTGGCGACCCATCGCCGCTCGATGATCAACCGATAAATCCGGACGGATAACGCCATGCCAATACCGATCCTGATGCCCGCGCTTTCGCCGACGATGGAAGAGGGCAAGCTCGCCAAGTGGCTGGTCAAGGAAGGCGACACGGTCGCGCCCGGCGATGTCGTGGCCGAAATCGAGACGGACAAGGCGACGATGGAGGTCGAGGCGGTCGAGGAAGGCACGCTTGGCAAGATCCTCGTGGGCGAGGGGACCGAAGGCGTCGCGGTGAACAAACCGATTGCCCTGCTTTTGGGCGAAGGTGAGGATGTCTCGGCGCTTCAGGAGTTTGATTCAGCGAGTGCGAGCACGGCACAGGCCGCGCCCCTCCCCGGCGAAGGCTCCGGCGGCCCAGGCGAGCCGAGCGAGACGCCGGACGGCGGCACCGGCAGTGGCGTGGGTTATCAACCAGGGTCCGAGGCTGAGCCGCGACGAGCGACCAACGGGCAGGGCGGGCGCGTGCGCGCCTCTCCACTGGCGCGGCGGCTCGCGCGCGACGCGGGCATGGATATCAGCCAGTTGCATGGCTCCGGGCCGCATGGGCGCATTGTCAGACGCGATGTGGAGCGCGCTGCGACGCAGCCCCGCGTCGCTGCCGCCAATGTGCCTGCCGCTGCGTCAGCACCCACGCCCGGCGTTCCGGCTGCCGCGCCAAAGGCCATGTCTGATGAGCAGATCATGTCCATGTTCGAGCCAGACAGCTATGAACTCGTCCCGCATGACAACATGCGCAAAACGATCGCGGAGCGCCTGACGGTCGCGAAGTCCACGATCCCGCATTTCTACCTGTCGATCGACTGCGAACTCGACGCACTGATGACCGCGCGCCAGCGGCTCAACACCCGCGCGCCCAAAGAAGGCGAGGGCGCCTACAAGCTCTCCGTCAACGACCTGATCATCAAGGCGATGGGGCTGGCGCTGCGCGATGTGCCCACGGCCAACGCGGTTTGGACCGACAGCGGCATCCTGATCTCGAAGCATACCGACGTGGCCGTCGCGGTCGCAGTCGAGGGCGGACTGTTTACGCCGGTTCTTCGCGATGTTGGCGACAAGAGCCTCGCACAGCTATCGAACGAGATGCGTGACCTCGCGGCGCGCGCGCGCAAGAAACGCCTCGCCCCGCATGAATATCAGGGCGGCACGACCGCGATTTCCAATCTCGGCATGTATGGCATCCGCCGCTTCGACGCGGTGATCAATCCGCCCCACGCCACCATCCTGTCGGTCGGCCAGGGCGAGCGCCGCCCTGTTGTAAAGGGAAACGAAATCCAGATTGCCACGGTGATGTCCTGCACATTGTCCTGCGACCACAGGGTGGTGGACGGCGCGCTCGGCGCGCAGTTGCTGGCAGCATTCAAGGGCTATATCGAGGAGCCGGTCACGATGCTGGTGTGAGCCACCGCGCCGCAGCAGCCAACCGAGCAGAGGGCAGTCATGGCCGAAATATCGTTTGATCTTGTCGTCATTGGGGCCGGGCCGGGCGGCTATGTCGCCGCGATCCGCGCCAGCCAGCTCGGCATGAAGACCGCCGTGATCGAGCGTGAGCATCTCGGCGGGATCTGCCTTAACTGGGGGTGCATTCCCACGAAGGCGTTGTTGCGCACCGCCGAAGTCTATCACCTGATGCAGCACGCCGATGAGTTCGGCCTGTCTGCGAAAGACGTCAGTTATGACGCGGAACAGGTCGTCAAGCGTTCGCGCAAGATCGCCGGCAAGCTGGCGGGCGGCGTTGGCTATTTGCTCAAGAAAAACAAGGTCACGGTGATCGACGGAGAGGCCAGGCTGGCGGGCAAGGGCAAGATCAACGTCTCGGCCAAGAATGGCGGGCCGAACGAGGTCACGGCGAGACACATCATCATCGCCACCGGCGCGCGGGCGCGCACGCTGCCGGGCATGGAGCCGGACGGCAAGCTGATCTGGACCTATAAAGAAGCGATGGTGCCCGAGGATATCCCCAAATCGGTGCTGGTGATCGGCTCAGGCGCCATCGGTATCGAGTTCGCGAGCTTTTATCACACCATGGGCGCCGAGACGACGGTCGTCGAGATCAGGGACCGGATCGTACCGGCTGAGGACGAGGAGATCTCCGCGCTTGCGCGCAAGACCTTCGAGAAACAGGGCATGACGATCCACACCGGCGCAAAGGTGGAGAAGCTCGATCCCGGCAAGAACAAGGTCAAGGCGACCATCCAGACCTCTGACGGCAAAAACGAAGAACATAGTTTCGAGCGTGTCATCCTCGCGGTTGGCATCACCGGGAATGTTGAGGGGATCGGGCTGGAAGAGGCCGGCGTCAAGGTCGAGAAAGGCCACATCGTCATCGATGAATGGGGCCACACCGGCGTCGACAACATCTACGCCATCGGCGATGTCACCGGCGCACCGTGGCTGGCGCACAAGGCAAGCCACGAGGGCGTCATCTGCGTGGAAAAGATCGCCGGCTTAAACGACGTCCACCCGCTGAAGACCGAGAACATTCCGGGTTGCACCTATTGCAACCCGCAGATCGCCTCGGTCGGTCTCACCGAATCGCAGGCGAAGGCAGCCGGGCATCAGGTCAAGGTCGGGCGCTTCCCGTTCCAGGGCAACGGGAAAGCCATGGCGCTTGGTGAGACCGAAGGGCTGATCAAGACCATTTTCGATGCTGGCACCGGCGAGTTGCTCGGCGCGCACATGATCGGCGCGGAAGTCACCGAACTGATCCAGGGCTATGGCATCGCCAAGACGCTGGAAACCACTGAAGCCGAATTGATGCACACGGTTTTCCCGCATCCTACGCTGTCCGAGATGATGCACGAGAGCGTGCTCGACGCCTATGACCGAGTCATTCACATTTGATTGACTGCGCCTCGCGGTCTACAAGCAGCAGACCCTGCGCCCGGGCGCCGCGTTCCGGGCGCACTTCGGCTTTTGGAGGTTTTCCGATGTTGCGCGCACTCGCCGCCCTGCTGCTGGCCGTCGCTGTGCTCGCGCCCGCGGCGCAAGCGCAAGATGTCTGGCGCGCCGGGGCGACGGTTTCGGTGGATGCGCAGGGGCAAACGGATGTCTGGGCCGCGGGCGCATCGGTCATGGTGCGCGGAGAAGCTATGCGGGACATCTGGGCGGCGGGGGCCATCGTCGACATTGACGCGCGCGCAGGCGCTGATGTCTGGGCCGCGGGCAGCCGGGTGGACATCGCCGGGCGCGTCGGCGAAACCATGAGCGTCACAGGCGCTGAGGTCGGCATTACGGCGCGGGTTGACGGTCAGGCGCGGGTGGCGGGCGCGCGTGTGAAGTTTGCGCCCGAGGCTGTCTTGAACGGTAAGGTCCGCGCGGCAGGGGCGCTGGTCGATTTTCGGGCACGCGGCGGCTCTGGCGTCAGCCTGTCGGGCGCAGAAGTCGTGTTCGACGGGCAGACTACCGGCGACGTGATCATCCGCGCGCAAACGGTGCGTGTCGGGGAACAGGCCGAGATCGGCGGCGACCTTGAGATCTATTCCGACGAGCGCCCCGAGATCGCCCAACAGGCGCGCATTGGGGGGAGGCTGGTCACGCTCGGTCTGGAGGACGCCGACTGGCCTGAGAGCGACGGTTTCCCGGCTATCCTGGCGATGTTCATCGCCCCGGTGATCTTTGCGATCAGCGCTTTCATCCTCGGGCTGGTCGCCATCTGGCTGGCGCGTGGCGCGGTGGAGCAGAGTATCGACACCTTCATGGAGCGGCCCGGTGGCAGCCTGCTTCGCGGTATTCTCACGCTGCTGGGCGTTGTGATAGGCGCGGCGCTGCTGGTCGCGCTTTTAATCGGTTTCCCGCTCGGGATCGCGGTGCTGTTCACCCTGCCCGTGCTCGTGATCATCGGGCTGTCGGGGGCTGGCCTGAGCGTGGGCGAATGGATCGGCAACCGCGCGGGCGAGCCGGTGGAGGCAAGCGGGCGCATGGGGCTGATGGCGCTGGGCGTGCTGATCCTTGCGCTTGTGGGGCTGATCCCGTTTGTGGGCGCGATTCTGGTGCTGCTGGCGATCCTGATGGGCCTTGGCGCGGTTGTCATAACAGTACTCTCGCGTCTACGCCCTGAAACGCCGCCCGCGGGATATTGACCAGCGCGGCGCGCGGCCGCATCCCTTTACCGCTTGAAGGCGGACGCCTACTTCTGGAACAATACCAGATTGGGGCGCTCTGCAACCGAATACAAGGATAGCATGGTCACCATTATCGACACACGCGATCTGTCCGGCGACGTGAAAGACCGCGCCGCGGTTCGCCACCCGGAAAAGCGCAACCGGCCCGATACGCCGCTCCAGCGCAAGCCGGAATGGATCCGCGTGAAGGCGCCGGTCAGCGAAGGCTACCACGAAACCCGGCGGATCATGCGCGGGCTGAAGCTCACCACTGTTTGCGAGGAAGCCGGCTGCCCGAATATCGGCGAATGCTGGGAGAAGAAGCACGCCACCATGATGATCATGGGCGAGG
>CAYVFK010000146.1:0-3199 GCA_964450925.1 uncultured Hyphomicrobiaceae bacterium
TCGATCACCGGCAGATCGCTCATAACGGCCAGACCAGCAGGATCATGGGCAGCCCGACCACGAGCACGATGATTTCCAGCGGCAGACCAAGCCGCCAGTAATCGCCAAAGCGGTAGCCGCCCGGCCCCATGATGAGGGTGTTGTTCTTGTGCGCGATGGGGGTCAGGAACGAGGCCGACGCCGCGACCGCCACGCCCATCAGGAACGCATCGGCGTTGACATCCAGCCGGCCGGCAATGTCGATCGCCAGCGGCGCGGCGATCACCGCCGTCGCGGTATTGTTCATCACCGAGGACAGCAGGATCGTCACAATCATCAGCACCAGAAGTATCCAGGCCGCGGACAGCCCGGCCGACATGCTGACGATCTGGTTGGCGAGCAGCGCGGTTGTGCCGGAGCTTTCAAGCGCTGCGCCGATCGGCAACAGGCTGGCGAGCAGCACGATCACCGGCCACTCGATGGACGTGTAAAGCTCGCGCAGCGGGACGATTTCCGCCGCCACGTAAGCCACGCAGGCCGCGCCCAGCGCAATGGGCAGCGGCAGCACCTCAAGGCTCGCCAGCGCAATCGCCACGATGAACATCCCCGCCGCCAGCCCGGCCCGCCCACGGCCCACCGCGCGCGCATCCCCCGGCGCAGCGAGGCGCAGCGCTCCCAGCCAGTCCGCAACGGAGGGCAGCCGCTCCACCGGCCCGTACAGCAGCAGGCTGTCACCGGGGCGGATTTCCAGCCGGCGCACCTGCTCGACGAAGCGACGCCCCTGGCGCGAGACGCCAAGCAGCACGACGCCTTGGCGCGTGAGCAGCCGCAGCCCGTAGGCCGAGCGCCCGACGATGGATGCGCCTTCGGGAACCACCACCTCCATGAAGCCCAGATCGCTGGATTTCAGTTGCTGCTTTTCCTTCTCCTTGCTGACGTAGCTCAAGTCGAGTTCAGCGGTGAAGGCGTCGATATCATCCGGCGCGCCCTCGACCACGAGCGTATCGTCCGCCTCGATCACCGCGCGCCGCGCCATGCCCGGCATCCGCTTCTTGCCGCGAAACAGGCCGAGAATCGCGACGCCATTCGTCTCCGCGACATCATCGAGTTCGCGCACGCGCTTGCCGATAATGTCGGCCTCCTCGGGCACGCGCACCTCGGCGATGTAATCATCCAGCGCGAAACTCTCCTGGCGCGTTTCACCGCTCTGGCCCATGCGCGCGGGCATCAGCCGCCAGCCCGCGAGCGCGATAAACGCCACCCCGGCCAGCGCGACCGCCAGCCCGACTGGCGCGAAATCGAACATCGCGAAGGGTTCGCCGGTCGTCTGCTGGCGGAAATTCGCGATGATGATGTTGGGCGGCGTCCCGATCAGTGTAATCAGCCCGCCGAGCAACGTCGCGAAGGCCAGCGGCATCAGGGTCAGGCCGGGCGCGCGTTTTGCCTGTTCGGCGGCGCGCAGATCGACCGGCATCAGCACCGCAAGCGCGGCGACGTTGTTCATCACCGCCGACAGCCCCGCGCCGACCGAGGACATGATCCCGATATGCCCCGAAAGCCCACGGCCATCGTCGATAACATAGCGCGTGATCAGCTGAACCACGCCAGAATTGGTCAACCCCCGGCTGATGATCAGCACCAGAGCGACGATGATGGTCGCGGGATGGCCAAAGCCGTCGAATGCGCCATCGGCCGGCACCGCGCCAACGATGACCGCGACGATCAATCCGCCGAAGGCCACCACGTCATAGCGCCAGCGCCCCCACATCAGGAGCGCGATAACGCCGGCCAGGACTGTGACAACGAGCCACTGTTCAGTGTTCATGCGCTAAAGCATCTTTTCCGCGGCGGGTAATAGTCGAATCGCTTGCTGTTGCTTGACAGGCAGGGGCAGTGAGATCAGCCTGCTACCGCTTCGAGACGTTGCTACTGTTATTATCGCTAACCGATACGCAAAAGCACCTTTTCGATCAGAGGCCGATTTTGCAAGTTTTGTCGCCGAGCGATGAGAATATTGCCCGCGCCGCCAGTTTCCTGCGCGATGGTAGCCTTGTCGCTTTCCCTTCCGAAACCGTTTATGGCCTGGGCGCCAACGCCAGCGACGGGCGCGCGATCGCACGGCTGTTTGAAGCCAAGGGGCGGCCGCGTTTCAATCCGCTGATTGTGCATGTGGCGGACCGCGACCATGCGGAGAGGCTCGGCGTGCTGGATGAACGCGCTCAGCGGCTGGCCGAGGCGTTCTGGCCGGGCGCGCTGACGCTGGTGGTGCCGCTGGCCGAGGGCGCGCCTATCAACGCGCTGGTCACCGCTGGACTGGACACCGTGGGCTTGCGCGTGCCGTCGCATCCGATCGCGCAGAAGCTGATCGCCTTCGCCCGCGTGCCGGTCGCCGCGCCGAGCGCCAATCGCTCTGGGCGCATCAGCCCGACAACAGCGGAGCATGTCGCAGGCGACTTCCGCAACGCGAAGGGCTTGATCGTCAATGGCGGGCGCTGTCCTGGGGGGGTGGAATCGACCGTCGTAGGGCTGGCTGGCGATACCCCAATGCTGCTGCGCCCTGGCGGCATCCCGAGCGAGGAGATTGAGGATGTGCTTGGCGCGTCGTTACACCGCCCGCAGGACAAACCGGATGCGCCCTCTTCGCCAGGTATGCTGACCAGCCATTACGCGCCGCGCGCGCGCTTGCGCCTGAACGCTGAGCAGGTAAGGCCCGGCGAAGTGCTGCTCGGCTTTGGACCAGACGCGCCGTCCGGCACGACCCTGAATCTAAGCGAGAGCGGCGACCTGAACGAAGCCGCAGCCAATCTGTTCGGCTATCTGCGCGCGCTGGACAGTTGCCGCGCCGATACGATTGCGGTCATGACTATCCCCGACGAAGGCCTGGGCGAGGCCATCAACGACCGGCTCGCTCGCGCCGCTGCGCCGAAACCGAATGGCGCCTAGTGCATCGACGCAGAGATTTGTCTCCCCGCGCGGCCTATGTCCGAGCACATGTCTGACTCACGCGACCCCGCGCAACTTATCGAGCCTCGTGGTCGCATTTGGGTCTGGCGTCGCTTTGCGCTAGGCTCTGGCACACATCATCAAACCATCTGGAAAAGTCCAATGCTGCATCGACCCGGCGCGACGCCGCCAACACCCGATGTTCTCGCCCGTCTGACCAATGTGGTTGGGCCGCGCCATGCGATCACCGCGCAGGACGAACTCGCGCCCTACTTGG
>CAYVFK010000146.1:3299-5297 GCA_964450925.1 uncultured Hyphomicrobiaceae bacterium
GTGGTTGGGCCGCGCCATGCGATCACCGCGCAGGACGAACTCGCGCCCTACTTGGAGGAGTGGCGCGGGCTCTATCATGGGCAAACGCCGCTGCTGCTGAAACCAGGCAGCACCGACGAGGTCGCAGCGATCCTGCGTATTGCCAATGAAGCCGGCCTCGCCGTCGTGCCACAGGGCGGCAACACCGGGCTTGTTGGTGGGCAAATCCCATTTGCCGTGGGGGACGAGATCGTGCTGAACCTGTCGCGGATGAACCGCGTGCGCGCAATCGACCCGGCGAACAACACGCTGACGATAGAGGCCGGCGCAACGCTGGCGCAGGCGCAAGACGCTGCGGCCAAAGTCGGACGGCTGCTTCCCTTGAGCCTCTCGTCCGAAGGCTCCTGCCAGATCGGCGGCAACCTCGCGACCAATGCCGGCGGCATCAAGGTGCTCGCCTATGGCAATGCGCGCGCTCTGACGCTGGGGCTGGAGGTCGTGCTGGCTGATGGGCGCGTCTGGAACGGGCTACGGGGATTGCGCAAGGATAATACCGGCTATGACCTGCGCGACCTGTTCATCGGCTCGGAAGGCACGCTTGGCATTATCACCGCGGCAGTGCTGCGGCTTTTCCCACGCCCCGCTGAGCAGACGGCGGCATTTGTCGCACTGGAGCGGCTGGAGGATGTCGCGCGGCTGTTCGAGATGGCGCAGGCGCAGGCCGGCCCAGCGCTGACCGCATTTGAATTCATTCCCCGGATCGCACTGGAGTTCCTGGCAAAACACATGCCCGAGGTGCGCGACCCGCTCGATGCGCCGCACCCGTGGTACGTGTTGATGGAAGTCTCGGGCGCACGGCCCGACGGCTCGGCGGAGGCCGCCCTTCAGACGCTACTGGAGCACGCGTTCGAGGCGGAGATCGTGACCGATGGCGCGGTCGCGGCCTCGCTGGCGCAGGCGCAATCGTTCTGGGATTTGCGCGAGCGCTTGTCGGAAGTGCAGAAGTTTGAGGGCGGCTCGGTGAAGTGTGACGTGTCGGTGCCGGTCAGCCGCGTGCCGGAATTCGTGGAGCGCGCGAATGCGGAAGTCGAGCGGATCATGCCAGGCGCGCGGCCCTTCCCGTTTGGCCATTTCGGTGATGGTAATGTGCATTATAACGTCAACCAGCCCGTGGGAATGGATAAGGATGCGTATCTCGCGCGCTGGGACGACATCGCCGGGGCGGTCTACGGACTGGCCGTTAAGCTGGGCGGGTCGATCAGCGCGGAGCACGGAATCGGGCGGATGAAACGCGACCTCTTGCCGACAGTGAAGGATGACACCGAGTTGGCGTTGATGCACACGCTCAAGAACGCGCTCGACCCGAACGGTATCCTCAACCCCGGCAAAGTGGTTTGACGTGCGTTCCTCGGTCATCCCGTGCGCGATGCGGCGCAACCGTGCCGTTTCGCAGACACGGGATCGTTTCCCGCCCGCGTCTGCCGATCCCGGATCAGCGCCGCACCGCTAACGCGCTGCGCCGCGTCCGGGATGACGCATTACGGATAACCGCGATGCCCATCACAACTTAAGCCCCTACCGCGCCGGGCGGGTCGTCGTCGCTGTCACGCCGCGCGCCGCCTGTCGCTCGCGATAAAACACGTAAAGCCCTGCCGCCAGGATCAGCCCCGTGCCCGCCCAGGTCAGCGCGTCGGGGAATTCGCCAAAGACGAAGTACCCCAGCGCCGTCGCCCCAACGATCTCCAGATACTGAAACGGCGCCAGTGCGCCGGCCTCAACGCGCTGGAACGCCATTGCGAACATCATGTGCGCCAATGAGGCGATCGCGCCCATCACCCCGAGGTAGTACCATGTCCAGGCAGGCATCGGCTGGAAGGCGAAGAAAGGCGCGTCGCCCCAGGAGCCAAGCAAAACCACCGCCAGAATAATAAGCGTGGCCCAAGTGCCCGACCAAGCCTGCATCGGTAGCCCGCCCAGCCGCGCCGACAATCCGCGAATGGTCGTGACATAGCATGCGAA
>CAYVFK010000147.1:0-5275 GCA_964450925.1 uncultured Hyphomicrobiaceae bacterium
AGACGGAATAGGAGCGCACACCCTTGTGGCCGTGCTTGCCCTGCCCCTCGAACCACTGCGCGCCGCGCTCGATGATGTCGCGCAGCCACCACAGCGTTTCGACATTGTGGTTGAGCGTGGGTAAGCCGAAGAGCCCGACCTCAGCGATGTAGGGGGGTCGGTGACGCGGCAGGCCACGCTTGCCCTCGATGCTTTCGATCATGGCGGATTCTTCGCCGCAGATGTAAGCGCCCGCGCCGCGCCGCAGTTCGATCGGACAATCTGCGGTCAACCCCGCAGCATCGAGCGCGGCGATCTCCCGGCGCAGGATTTCCAGCACTGCCGGATATTCATCGCGCATGTAGAGATAGATGCGCTCCGCGCCAACGGCCCAAGCAGCGATCAGCGCGCCCTCGAACATGCGGTGCGGGTCGCGCTCCAGGTGATAGCGGTCCTTAAAGGTGCCCGGCTCGCCTTCATCGCCGTTGATGGTCATCAGGCGCGGGCCTGCGAAGTTGCGTACGATGCTCCATTTGCGCCCGGCGGAGAACCCTGCGCCACCAAGGCCCGCGAGGCCGGCATCGGACAGCTCGGCGATCACATCATCCGCGCTACGCTTGCCGGAGCGACACTCGGCCAGCACGTGGTAGCCGCCCTCCGCGCGGTAGGCGTCAAAATCTTTATAGTGCGGAATTGCCGGCACCGACACGTCGCCGGAGGCCAGGCCGAGCAACCCTTCTGCCGTCGCGTTGCCCACCTCGACATTACCGCAGCGCGCCGCCGGCGCTTGCGCGCAGCGCCCCATGCATGGCGCATGGAGGACGCGCACTCTGGCGGGGTCAGCGTTGCGCTTGAGCGTCGAGATCAGCTTGTCTGCCCCAGCCATTGCGCACGACAGGGTATCGCAAACACGGATCGTCACAGGCGCGGGCGCCTCGTCGCCATCCTTGATGAGATCGAAATGGTGATAGAACGACGCGACCTCCCAGACCTCTGCCTGCGCAAGACGCATCAGTTCCGCAAGCGCGCGCAAGTGCCGCTCGTGGAGACAGCCAAAGTGGTCCTGCAGAACATGCAGATGCTCGATCAGCAAATCGCGCTGCTCAATCGCGCGGCCATCCAGCACAGCCCGCACTTCGGCCACGGCGCCCTCATCAACAGGGCGTCCCTTGGGGAAGCCGGCGCGTTTCAGATCGATAACGGTCACGTGGCCGATGCCTCTTTTGCTTGGTGCATGGCGGGCAGCGCCCTCACCCCCGCTTTCGCCCGACAAGCTAGGCCGGATGGTCCGTGCGCGCTCGTCCAAATCCGCCATTGCGCGTCGCGCGCGCATCATCGGGCGGCGGGCGTGATCACAGCAGCGTGCGCAGCAGATACAGGCCCGTCACCAAAAGCAGCGCGAGAATCAGTTTGGCAAACAAACGCTGGTTGATGAAGCTAAAAATGAACTGTCCCGCGGCAATGCCAAGCAGGGTCAGCGGCAGGCAGACGAGCGCGGCCGGTCCGACTCCGCTGGCGAAACCGCTGCTGGCGACTTGCAAGCCAAGGCTAGCGCCATAGGCGAAAAGGAAAAACGTCAGCGTGGTGCCGCGTGCCACCTGTTTGCTCACCTGGCCGCCCGCGAAATACAGCATCAGCGGCGGGCCGGGCACACCTATGCTGGTTGACAGCAGACCTGCGGCTGCACCGATGCCGTAATCACGGCCGGTCGAGCGGGTAAAGTTGAACTTGAGTGCCAGCAACACGGCCAGGCCCAGCGCGAGCGCTGCCACGATACCCTTGAGCAATACGACGCTGCCGGACAGAAAAATGATCAGCCCCAAGGGCGCGCCGGCCAGCGTTCCCAGGGCCAGCCGCTTGAGCAGCATGGGCTCCCCCTCGCGCATCGCGCGCGGCAGCATCACGAGAGAGACCGCCAAGCCGAGGATGATATTGAGCTGTATGGCCGTTTGCGGGGCGTAAACGAGCAAGAACAACGGCGTGGCAATCAACGAGAAGCCGAAGCCAGTCGCTGTTTGCAGTAGCGCGGCGAGAAAGGCAATCGCCGGTCCCCAGCCGATCAACTCCCACAGCCCCTCCAAACCTGCCATGCCGTGTGCCGCCTTGTTGTTGGTTTTTTTTCCGCGCGTCGCGTATTTTTCCGGCGATGACGCTCGCGAGACTCCTTAAATCACCAAAAGCAAGTTAAACTCACCTCTCGTTCGTTAGAAAAAAGTCTTATCCGAAGGGGAGGATCATGCGTAAGCCTGGACGCCATTTCTTGCACATACCGGGGCCGACAAACATTCCTGACCGCGTTCTGCGCGCCATGGACCGGCCGGTCATCGACCATCGCGGGCCGGACTTCGCCCAGCTCACGCTGCGGCTTCTGCCGCGTCTGCAAAACTTGTTCAAATGCTCTGGCCCGGTCGTCATATACCCGGCATCCGGGACTGGCGCATGGGAAGCTGCACTGGTCAACACGCTTTCTCACGGCGACCGGGTGCTAATGGCCGATATCGGCCATTTCGCCTCGCTGTGGAAGGACATGGCGGATCGCCTCGGTCTGATCGCCGAATTTCTGCCGAGTGATTGGCGCCGCGCCGCCAACCCGGAGGAAATCCACGCACGGCTTGCCGCTGACCCGAGCCACGAGATCAAGGCGGTGTGCGTCGTGCATAACGAGACCTCCACGGGTTGCGCCGCGCGCCTTCCCGAAATTCGCAAGGCAATCGACGACGCCGGCCATCCCGCGCTGTTCATGGTCGACACGATCTCTTCGCTCGGATCAATGGATTACCGCCACGACGACTGGAAGGTCGATGTCAGTGTCGGCGGATCGCAAAAAGGCATGATGCTGCCGCCGGGCATGAGCTTTAACGCCATCAGCCAGAAAGCGCTCGACGCGGCGAAGACCGCCAAGCTGCCCCGCGCCTACTGGGAATGGAACGACATGCTGTCGGCCAACCAGAACGGGTTTTTCCCTTACACGCCGGCAACCAATCTGTTCTATGCGCTGGACGAGGCGCTGAACATCGTTGAGGAGGAAGGGCTGGACAATATCCTCGCCCGGCATGCGCGTCATGCAAAGGCCACCCGGCGCGCGGTGGAAGCCTGGGGGCTTGAGCTGGTGTGCGCCGATCCCCGGGAATATTCCAACTCGCTGACGACCATCTTCGTGCCAGAGGGCTACAGCGCCAACGCTTTACGCGCGCAGATCCTTGAGCATTTCGACCTTTCGCTGGGCACTGGCCTTGCCCGGCTGTCTGATCGCGTCTTCCGCATCGGCCATCTCGGCGATCTGAATGATTTGATGCTTATCGGCGCGATTGGCGGCGTGGAGATGGGCATGAAGATCGCAGGGATCCCGCACAATGCGGGCGGAACGCAGGCGGCGATGGACGTGCTGTCTGGAACCGATGCAAGCGTGGAAACCGCGCCGCAGCAAGCCGCAATGGCGTAACCGGGACGTCTCATGACGGCGATATCAGCACCAGGATCGCCGTCATGGTGCCCAAAGACAGCACCGTGCCGAGCGCCACCGCGCCGGAGGTCGAGTTGACGACCCGCCCATTCTGTTTGGCGAGAACAAACGCGTTCACGCCGGTCGGACACGCAGCGAACAGCACAGCGACGCCCGCCCAGACCGGATCCAGCGCGACGACCTGGAATGCGAGCACCCCCACGAGCGCGGGCAGCGCCACCAGCTTGAGTAACAAAAGCGCGGTGAGCGTGGGCACCTGACCCCGTATCGAGAAATCGCGCAAACTCAGACCGAGCGCGAACAGCGCGCACGGCACCCCAGCCTGCGCCAGCAAGTCAAACATCGCGCGCGGCGCATCGCCCAGCCCAACCCCAGTCTGGCGCCACAGCGTGCCCGCGATGATCGCCAGGATGATCGGGTTGACGAGCAGGTTGGCGCCGAGTTCGCGAACGAGCGCGGACATGGTGGTCCGGCCGTGCTCCGAGACCAGTTCGAAGTGCAGCGTCGCGGTCAGCCACAACAGCGCGGCATGGATCGATGTAATGATAGCCATCGGCGTCGCGGCCTCCGGCCCGTAGATCGCCAGCCCGATCGGGATCCCGAGCAGAACGGTATTGCCAAAGCACGAACTCATCCCGATCACCGGCTGGTCCTCGTTCGCCCGACGCAGCAGATACCTGGTGATCAACACCGAGCCCAACCATACCAGCGCCAGCGCACCGAAATAGACCGCCCACAGCAGCAACGTCTCCTCGCCGGGTGGCCGGGCATCCACCATGGTGCGAAACAACAGCGCGGGGATGCCGACACGCAGCACAAACTCTATCAGCCCGGCCTCGGCAGACCGCGAGAGCAGCCCCGCGCGCGCGAACACAAAGCCGGCGAGGATCACCAGGAACACCGGTGCGATGGTGCTTACAATCGTCGTCATAGGAAGATCGGCTGGCCGCAACGGCGGTGAGCGCAGAATTTCGCGGCTCTTGCGTCACGCACGGATCATTTGCGCCAAGGCGAGGAGCCACGCCGCGGCGGCCCTTCATCGTCGCGCTCGCCATCGTCGCGGCGCTCGCGATCCTCGTCCACCGGCTCGTAGTCGACGTCTATGATGGTCTCCTGCTCCGGGCGACGCTCTTTCGGATCGTGCTCGCGGCGTCCGTGAGGCGGCTCGTCATTAGGCCCGCCGCGCGCCACGAACACATTGCCC
This sequence comes from uncultured Hyphomicrobiaceae bacterium, assembly GCA_964450925.1. GTDB lineage: Bacteria > Pseudomonadota > Alphaproteobacteria > Rhizobiales > Rhodomicrobiaceae > Dichotomicrobium. The sequence goes on from CAYVFK010000147.1 coordinate 4,647, forward strand.
GAGCGCACCATGTGGAGAAAAATGCGCCGCGCCAGAGCGCGGCGGAATGGCGGCACGAACAGCAAGAAACCCACGGCATCGGTGAAAAAACCAGGCGTGAGTAGCAGCGCGCCTGCCACCAGCAAGCTAATGCCATCGACGACGGGATCAACCGGCAGTTCTCCCGCCCTGAGCGCCAATTGGGTGCGCCTTATGACCGCGCTACCCTGGAGCCGAAGCAGAATCGAGCCGACCAGCGCCGTGACAATCACGATCAAAATGGTGGGGCCAACGCCGATAAATCCGCCGATCTGGATGAACAGCGCGATCTCCACTATCGGCGTGGCGACAAAGATGAGAAAGAAAATCAGGAACATAGGGACCGCATTTTGCGCTGTTGAGGGCACCGACGTGACCGCCGGCGATTATTGGTGGTTGGCTTCAATCCCGCGATGCCGTAAAATGCGAGGCATCAGCGGATGGCTGTCATCCTTCCTTCTCCCCGGGGTCTGGCGCGCGGCGTGATCGAAGCCTATATCAATCGCGTACCTCACGGAAGTACGGATAGCGCAATCCTGAACCAAAGCGTCGCGACAACATGAGCGGAACAATCGACCTCAGCACCATCATATTCCTGGTTATCGCTGTCC
>CAYVFK010000148.1:0-5261 GCA_964450925.1 uncultured Hyphomicrobiaceae bacterium
CGGCGATCAACGTGAATGACAGCGTCACCAAGTCGAAATTCGACAACAAGTATGGCTGCAAGGAGAGCCTTGTCGACGGCATCCGCCGCGCGACCGACACGATGATGGCGGGCAAGGTCGCGGTTGTGTGCGGCTACGGCGACGTCGGCAAGGGCTCGGCGCAGAGCCTGCGCGGTGCTGGCGCGCGCGTGAAGGTGACCGAGGTTGACCCGATCTGCGCGCTTCAGGCCAGCATGGACGGATTCGAGGTCACGACGCTGGAAGACGCTGCGCCTGAAGCAGACATCTTCATCACCGCGACCGGAAACAAGGACGTCATCCGCATCGACCACATGCGCGAGATGAAGGATATGGCGATTGTCGGCAATATCGGTCACTTCGACAACGAGATCCAGGTCGTCGCGCTGAAGAACCACAAATGGACGAACATCAAGCCCCAGGTGGACATGATAGAGTTTCCCGGCGGCAAGCGGATGATCCTGCTGTCGGAGGGAAGGCTGTTGAACCTCGGCAACGCCACTGGCCATCCGAGCTTCGTGATGTCAGCGAGCTTCACCAACCAGGTGCTGGCCCAGATCGAGCTTTGGACAAAGGGCGACGAATACCAGAATAAAGTCTATGTGCTGCCCAAGCACCTCGACGAGAAGGTCGCCCGGCTGCACCTCGAAAAGATGGGCGTGAAGCTGACCGAGCTTGAGCCGGATCAGGCGGAGTATATTGGCGTGAGCCCGCAGGGGCCATACAAGCCGGACTCTTACAGATACTGATGCGCAAACGCGGCGGCCTGCGATAGCCGCCGCTGGCCGGCGTACCTACTCGACGCGCACGGTTACTGCGTGCGGGTCTCCAGAACTGGCGCCTTTCGCGTCCTGGACCTGCACGTTAAACCCGACCTTGTCGCTCGACTGCCCGTCATGGACGAACGCGATCGATCCGGCTTCCAGATCTGCCTGGGTGAAGGTGGTTATCGGCGTGGTCGGCGACTTGGCGTGAGCGACGAAACCGCCGTGCGCGTTGCTGATCGAGAATTGCAGGTCGTGGGCCTTGTCGTCCGGGTCGACCGCGTTGAGGTCTACCAGGCTGATGCGGACAGCACGCCCGCGCTTCACGTTCAGCTCAAGGTCGCCCGTGATTTCCGGCGGCACATTGCTCAATCTCGCGCTGAGTTCGCCGCCAAGGTCAACCGCGATCTGGCCGTATTGGACATTGCCATTCACGTTGCCAGTGCTGCCCACCTTGATGAGCCGGCGCACGAACACCTCGCCTTGGAGCAGCCCCTCGATCTCGGCGTCGCCCGCGCGCAGCGTCCCGAACAGCTTTCCGCCCTCGCGCACCGCGACCCGCGCCGCGTCGACCTGGCCTTCGACATAGCCGTAGACTTCGATATATTCGCAATTGGAAATTTCGCCCTTGATAACAGTATCATGCTGAATGACGGCTTGGCGGCTCTTGCTCACGTTCATATCCCCCGGACCTGATGCGACGACACGCTGTTACGCTTTTATGGTTCGCGCCGCTGGTGGCGGTCGCGTGAGCGCCAGCTATAGCCAATGCGGGCAGCGTTGTCATGAGGTTTGGCAGAGCTGTCGATCGCACGTTTTTCGAGCTGCGGGATCTGAACACGCCGCCCGATTTAGATCGGCCAAGACAGGCGCTGATTGCCCAGGACCGCCCTTCATTGCCGAAGACTAACCTTGATCGCCGAAGACAGACGTTGAAAACTCGCCTCAGTCGTGAAAGATACAACCCCACGTTGGGCAATGGGTGATGCAGGCGCTAAACTAACAATGATTCGGCCTGTGACGTGCTTTGAAAGCGCCAACCGCGCTTCCACCGCCGCCGAAGTCGGTCCATTACGGCGAGCAGCGACCCGACATGTGTTTTTTCAGATACTTTGCAGGCAAACCAGGCCATCGCGGAACCGGCCCCTGCAAAATAGCACTTCGCGAGAAATACAGCGCCCTGAGCGGAGGGGGGGGCCTGCTGACTGGCATGTTCCTTGCGCCCGCGTCCGCTGTGGCGGCGCAGGGTTCAGGCGTGTTCGCGCTGTCGGCAACCCCGTGGATGGCCGCGACCGTTGCCGCGATTTGCGCGGGCTTGCTGGTGGCGGTTGTCGGACTGGGATTTGCACTGCGACAGTGCTGGCGCGCCCAAGACGCAAAAGACACCGAGGCCACGCGCCTCAACGCCGAATTGAGCGCGGCGCACGCGCTGTTGAACAGCGAACGGCAGGCCGTTCTGCTGTGGTCGCATGATTCGGACAAGCCGCGTTTGATCACCTATGCGCTTGACCCCGAACTCGGCGTACCGCTTGAGACGCGCCGCCTGACCCGCTTCGCAGCCTGGCTGGATGGCGAGAGCGCGCTCGCGCTGGAGCAGGGCTTTCAACGGCTCAAGGAGCGCGGGGAGGCCTTCAATCTGGTTCTCACCACAGGTCAAGGCGCGAACATTGAGGCAGACGGCCGCCCGTCCGGGCAATATCTGGTGTTGCGCCTGCGCGCGCTGTGCGATCATGGCGAGGAGCGCGCCCGGCTGGCGAGCCGCGTGAAGACGGCGGAGAACGAACTTGCCGCGTTCCGCGCGCTGCTGGAGGCGCTGCCGATTCCGGTTTGGCTGCGGGACAGGGCGGACCAACTCACCTGGGTCAACCAGGCCTATGTATCGGCCGTCGACGAGGAGAGCGCGGACGAGGTTATCGGCAGGCAGGCCGAACTCCTGGAGTCGCGCCAGCGCCAGCGGATCGACAGGGCGCTGGAGGCGGGCAAGACGTTCCGCGAGCGGCTGCAGACCATCGTTGGCGGCGGACGGCGCAGCTATGACACCGTGGCGCTGATGATCGGCGAGGTGAGCGGCGGGGTTGCTATCGATGTGGCGCCGCTGGAGAGCGCGCGCGGCGAACTCGACCGACAGATGGCGGCTCATGCCCGCACGCTGAACCGGGTGGCCACAGGCGTTGCGATCTTTGGAACGGACCGCCGGCTGAATTTCTACAACGATGCCTTCGCCTCGCTCTGGCACCTGCCAGCCGGCTGGCTCGATCAGCGCCCGGCCTACGGGGAGGTTTTGGACAGGTTGCGCGCCGAGCGGCTCTTGCCAGAGCAGATCGACTACCGCGATTGGCGCGCCCGTCAGATGGCGGCATTTGACAGCGCTGGGGCCGACGCGATGCAGGAGGACTGGTGGCACCTGCCTGATGGTCGCGCCGTGCATGTCGCGGCTGATCAGCGACCCGACGGCGGCGTGACCTTCCTTTACGACGACGTCACTGAAAAGCTGGCGCTTGAAAGCCGCTACAACGCGCTCATCCGTGTGCAGCGTGAGACACTGGACCATTTGCGCGAAGGCGTGGCGGTGTTCGGGTCGGATGGCCGGCTGCGGCTGTTCAATCCGGCCTTCAGCGAAATCTGGGGGCTGGAGCACGCGTTCCTGGGCGGTTCGCCGCATGTCGATGAGGTGATTTCGGCCAGCGCCAGCCGTCTCGACGATTCAAAGCCTTGGGAGCGCACGCGCGACGCGGTTGTCGATTTGCAGGACGAGCGTGCGGCGTTTGACGGCCAGATGACACTGGAGGACGGCAAGGTGCTGGCCTATGCCGGCGTCCCGCTGCCCGACGGCGCGACAATGATGACCTATGTCGACATCACCGACAGCAAGCGGGTCGAGCGCGCGCTGATCGAGCGCAATGAGGCGCTGGAGGCCTCGGACCGGCTCAAGAACACCTTCATCTCGCATGTCTCTTACGAATTGCGCACGCCCCTGACCAACATCATTGGCTTCAGCGAATTGCTCGGCCAGCCGCATGTGGGGGAGTTGAACCCCCGCCAGCGCGAGTATCTCAGCGATATCCGTTCATCGAGCCAGGCGCTGCTGGCGATCATCAACGACATTCTCGACCTGGCGACGATCGACGCGGGCGCCCTCGAACTCAAAATGCGCGAGGCCGACGTGCACGAGATCATCCGTGCAGCGGAGCTTGGCGTGCGCGAGCGGCTCTCGGCGGAGAAGATTGAACTGGATATCCACATTGCGCCGGACGCCGATAAGCTGGTGGCCGACGACAAGCGGGTGACGCAGATTCTCTATAATCTGCTATCGAACGCGATGGGCTTTTCAGAAGCGGGCCGCACGATCAATCTGCGTGCTTACCGCGAGGGCGACATGATCGCTTTTTCGGTGCAGGATACCGGCTGCGGCATCCCCGAGGACTACCAGCACAGCGTCTTTCAGCGCTTCGAGACCCGGCCGCAAGGCTCACAGCATCGCGGCGCGGGGCTAGGCTTGTCGCTGGTGAAAAGTCTCGTGGAGCTCCACAACGGACATATCGACCTGCGCTCGACCGAGGGCGCGGGCACCACAGTGACGGTGCTGCTGCCGGCGGATGGGCAGGCCAGGCGCGCGGATCAGACCGAGGGCGAAACCCGCCTGCAGCAAGCGCATTGATGCGCGATCGCTTCGCGTGCGCGCTGGCGGTCAAACTGTTGGCGCAGTCGCAATCCACGGTGTGAGCATATGGCACAGAAAACGGGGGTCCAGGTGCAGCCGCAGACGCCGGACAGGACAGCGCAAATCCGCTTGTCGGGCCTCGACCTGCCGATTCTCGACGGCCTAGCGCGCGTCCTCGCGCCTCATCTGCGCTTGGGCGATCTGGTCACACTGTCTGGCGACCTTGGCGCGGGCAAGACCACCTTCGCGCGACTGCTGATAAGCGCAATCGCGGGCGAGGATGTGGAGGTTATCAGCCCGACTTTTCCGCTTGTGCAAAGTTATGAAACGCCGCGCGTCGAGATCTGCCATTTTGATCTTTACCGTCTGGACAGCCCCGAGGAGTTGGCTGAACTCGGCTTCGACGAAGCGCGCCTGGAAGCGCTCACGCTGGTCGAATGGCCGGAGCGGCTCGGCAACAGGTTGCCCTCCGAGCGCCTCGACGTGGCGCTGGCGGAAAGCGAGAAGCCAGACCGGCGCGATGTGACGATTACCGGCTTCGGCGGCTGGGCTCCACGACTGGAGCGGTTCCACGCGTCAACGGATTTCCTCAACAAGGCGGGTTGGAGCGCGGCATCCGCAAGCTTTCTCGCGGGGGATGCGTCGGTCCGTTCCTATCTGCGACTGCGGCTCGGCGACAAGCGCGCGCTGCTGATGGACTGGGAACGTCAGCCCGACGGCCCGCCGCTTGCAGACGGGCTGCCCTACAGCCGGATCGCGCATCTGGCCGAGGATGTTGGCCCGTTCATCGCGGTGGCGGGCGCGCTGCGTCAAGCGGG
>CAYVFK010000149.1:0-5260 GCA_964450925.1 uncultured Hyphomicrobiaceae bacterium
TGGTCGCGCCGTCGCGCGCCGGCTCGCTGAGGCCAAGGAAGGCGCGCGGGATCATCTCGGCCATGTCCGCCCGGCGCATCCAGTCGAGCGCGGACAGCGCCTGCATGAGCGTTTCCGCCGTGCCGCCCGATTTGGAAATGACGAGAAAGCGCGTGGTCTCGGGATCGAGCAGGTTTAGCCCATGCTGAAGCGAGTCTGCGTCGAGATTGTCGTAAAAGCGCACGCGCGGCAGTGTGCCCGCGGCAGGGCGCGCATCTCCCGGTATGCACCAACCGGCCAGCCGCGCCAGCGTCTGCCCGCCGAGGCTGGAGCCGCCGGTACCGAAGATCACCAGCGTTTTGGCGCCCACGCAGAGCCGCTCCAACGCGGCGCGCGCCGTTTCGATATCCGCCGTCTCCCGCGCGATCCCGAGCATGCGATAGCCGCCTGCAGCGAGGCTTTCCCGCAGCTCAACCAGCTTTGGCTCCAACGCGCGCAGGCGAGAATTCAGTGAATCTGGCGTTAGCCCGCCCTCGCCGATCCGCTCTTGCAGGCAGCCGGTGATGTCGTGGTGAAAGCGCATGATCGCCGCAACCTCGCATGATCCAGCTTTGGTGCGGTTTTAGCAGAGCGCTGCGCGGAAACCAACGCTATCAGCCGCGCGGCTCGGATTTCATCTCGGGTTGACCGACGACGACCGTGATAAGCCGCTCGGGCTGCAACAGATCCGCGGCCACGCGTTTAATATCTTCCTGCGTTACCGCTTCAATGTAGCTATTGCGATTATCGAAATAGTCGCTGCCCAGATCATCAAGCTGGATGCCCAAAAGCTGCTGGGCAATCTTGCCGCTGGTGTCAAAGCGCAGGGCATAGGAGCCGACCAGGTATTGCTTGGCGTACATCAGCGTCTCGTCGCTCACCCCGCTCTCGGCGACGCCGGCGAGCACCTCGCGAATCACTTCGACGCTCTCGCCCACCGCCTCGTTCTTGGTTGCCACGCCGCCGATCATCAGTCCGGCATGATCGAGCGGGAATAGATAGGTGAATACCGAATAAGCCAGCCCGCGCTTCTCACGGACCTCTTCCATCATCATGGAGGCGAACCCACCACCGCCAATGATATAGTTGAGCACAAACGCGGCGTAGAAATCCTCATGGTGACGCTTGTATCCCGGCAGACCGAAGCGCACGGTCGATTGCGGTACATTCATCTCCACGATGTGTGGCTCGGACTTGCTGGCCAGCGCGGCTTCAGGCACTTCTCGCAGCGCCGCCTGCTGCGGGAGACCGGCGAACATGTCATCCAGCATCGGCGCGAGTTCTTCCGCGGTGATATCGCCAACGACTGCGACCTTCAAGTTGGCGCGCGTGAACCCGTCGGCCATCGCGGCGCGCAGATCATCGGAGTTGATGTTTTCGATCGTGTCCAGCGTGCCCTTGGTGGATCGGGCATAGGGGTGATCGGCAAAGGCGAGGGCGAACCATTCGCGCGTTGCAACCTGACCCGGGTCTTCCGCGGCGAACTTCAGGTCGGTTGCGATGGACCCGCGAATGCGCTCCACGGAATCGGCATCGAAGCGCGGCTCGCTCAGCGCGAGACTGAGCAGACGCGCAGCCTCGCTCCTGTTGGCGCTCAGGGTCTGCAACCGCCCGGTGAAATTGTCGCGGCCAGCGTCGAAGCTCAGCCGGATAGCAAGATCCTCCAGACGCTGCTGGAATGCTTGCGCATCCATTTCGCCCGCACCCTCATCCAGCATACCCGAGAGGAAATGCGCGCGGCCAGCCTTACCCTGCGGATCCTGCTTCGCACCGGCGCTGGCAAAGCCAAACTCCATGGTGATGAGAGGAACACGATGCTCTTCAATGAGCCAGGCTTCGATTCCCGAGGGGCTGACGACTTTTTGTATGCGCATGGCGTGGGCCGGGTGGCTTGTGGCGAAAAGGATGGCGATGAAGGCCAGGACGCTTGCGGCTTTAAGCAAATGCGCCATTAAGGCTGGCGATCGCAGCATGGTTCAACCTCGCTGGCTAAAGGCGTTTGTCCGCCTCACTGAATTGTTGTTTCAGGACCCACGCTGGGCTCCACCGCCTGCTGAGCGCCCTCGGCAACGGCTTTCGGCTCGGGGATCAACTTCGCGGTGACCGATCGGGGGGCCTGCAGGTATTTCCGGGCGGCGGCGGCCACGTCTGCCATCGTCACTTGGGCAAGCCGCTGCGGATGCTGCGCGACGTCCTCAACGCTTCGCCCAGTGGTGAGCGCGTAGCCGTAGATCCGCGCCATGCTGGTCTGGCTGTCGTAATTGTAGACCAACTCGGCAATCGCCGCGCGGCGCGCTCGCTCCAATTCCTCTTCCGTAATACCGTTCGCGGCAACGTCGGACAGAACCCGGTCCAGCGCGGATTCAACGTCTGTAATGTCTTTTTCTGGAGTGGCGACCGCATAAATACCGAGCGAGCCATAGTCCTGGGTAACACCAGAGTACCAGCCGCCTGCGGTCGTGGCGAGCTTCTGCTTCACGACAAGTTCCTGATAAAGCCGCCCGGTGGGGTTCTCGCCAACGACGCGCATCAATAATTCGAGCGCCTCCGCCTCAAGCCCTTCGTCCTTTGCATAGCTAGGCGCGAGGTAATAGCGGTATAGGGTCGGCTTGGCCGCTCGCGGGTCCTTCAGCATCACCTCGCGCGGCGCACGCGGTTCCGGCTCCTGTGGCCGCACGCCGCGTTTCACCTCATCCCGTCGTGGTATCTTGCCGTAGTGCTGGCGCGCAAGCTCACGCACCGCCTTGGGTTCCACGTCGCCAGAGACGACCAGCACCGCGTTGTTCGGCGCATAAAATCTTTCGTAGAAAGCGAGCGCATCTTCGCGATCGAGCTCGCGCATCTCGGTTTCCCAGCCAATGATCGGCGTGCCATAGGGATGCGCGACATAAAGCGCGGCGCGCGCCTGCTCTTGCAGGATGCTCGACGGGTCGTTATCGACCCGCATCCGCCGTTCTTCGAGGATCACGTCACGCTCGGTGCGCACATTCTCCGGGTCGAGACGCAGATTGACCATCCGGTCCGCCTCCATCGCCATGACATCGCCGAGCCGATCCTTCGGAATCCTCTGGAAATAGGCGGTCACGTCTTGAGACGTAAATGCATTATCCTGCCCGCCCCAGCGCGCGACTTTTCTGGAGAACTCACCCGGGGCAAGCTCCGCGGTCCCCTTGAACATTAGGTGTTCGAGAAAATGCGCGATCCCGGATCGTGCCGGCGGCTCATCGGCTGCGCCCACCTTGTACCAGACCATGTGCGTGACAACCGGCGCACGATTGTCAGGGATCACGACAACCTGCATCCCGTTTTCGAGCGTGTAACTCGCGACTTCGGGCGCGTTACCCGCAAGTTCCAGCGCGCTGGCGCCTGGCTGCTCTTTCGCGGCGGCAGTGGGCATGGTCATGATTGCGATCCCCATGGCGATCAGCGTGGCAACAAGGGTAACGGAGATGATGTGGAAGCTGTTGGCGTGCGTCCCGCATGAAGCGAGCGCGCGCGGCAAGCGGGTGCCGTGACGGTGCATAGTGGCTCCTCTACTGCGTGAGAACGTAAAGTACGTTCTCAGGCCTGAGAGGAATGTAGCGCGCGGCGGACGAGGTGCAAGTTAACAGCTCGTCATGCACCACTGGAGCAACAGCAGATCGACCAGGTCCGTTTGGAGAGCAGCGCCTAATCGCCGCCCGACGAACCGCCGCTGAGTGCTTCACTGAGCGCCTTGCCGATCTGGCTCGGGCAGCGCTGCTCGCGGCCCAGCGCCTTGTCGAATTCCTCGATCCCGCCGTCGCCGGACCAGTCGCCCTCGCGGCAATATTGCTCACGTTCAGCCTCGGCCTGCTCAGCCTGGCGCTTTGCAATCAGGTCCGGGTCTTCAGGCCACTGCTCTTCAGCTGCGGCAACCTGCCGCTCGCCCGGTTTGGGCAGACTTGCGGTCGATGGCGGCACGACCAGCGGCGGCTTTTCCTCAAGGTCGGGTTCAGGCGGCGGCTTGGAAGTCAGGTTGATGCCGGCCGCCTCAAGGATCGGCGCATCGATTTCAACATCGGTGCCGGCGCAGCCAGCAAGCAGAGCGGCGACAGCGCCAATCACGCCTATACGCGCCAGTCTGATGCTCATACGGCGTCGTGCCATGAAATGCGCCCCCGGTACCGAATCAAATGGCTAAGAATTTGAGAAATCGGAATGCTTTGCGTCGATTTTATGGCTTCCCGCCACCGTGTCGTAGAGCAAGGCGACCGCACCGCCGACGATAACGGCGTCTGCCACGTTGAACACGTACCAGTAAAACCCGTAAGCGTGCAGCGAGATAAAGTCGGCCACCGCACCATAAGCCGCCCGGTCAATTGCGTTGCCGACCGCCCCGCCCACAATCAATGCCAGCGAGACCGCCTGCAGGCGGCTGTGCGTGCGGGCCATCCACACGCTCAACAGGAGCGCCGCGCCCACGGCGATCACGATCAGGATGTTCCGGCCGAAATCCGTGTCCTGCGCGAACAGCCCATAGGAGATGCCAGGGTTCCAGAGCATCACAAGGTCGAAGAATGGCGTCACCGCAACGCGCCCGCGCTCCGGCAGTTCATAAACATGAATGATCCACCACTTCGTGACCTGATCAAGCACGAGCACAATGAGCGCGACGCCCAGCCCTAACCGGAACCATGGTCCAACCGACATGCCGCGCCTCAACTCCCGAACATCGCGTCGAACTGGCGCACGGCTTCGGCGTCACGCGGGCTAAGGTCAGGGAAGTCTGGGTCGCTGCCGACATCCGGCGAGATCCTCCAGGAGCGCGCGCATTTGCGCCCCTCAGCCAGCGCAGGCTCGACCGCGACGCCGTCCACTTCCTCGAAGCGGTAGGCATCTTCCGGCCCCTTGCCCTTCTTGAGCGTGGCGTTGCTGGTGATCGCAATTTCGGCCCAGTCGGCGTCCTTCGCCGCCTCGTAGAGCGCGTCATCGCTGATATGGATGACCGGCGCCGCCTCCAGGCTCGCCCCGATGCGCTTTTCGCGCCGCTCGATCTCGAGCGCGCCGGTGACCACACGCCGGACCTTGCGAATCTTCGCCCAGCGGGCGGCCAGCGCCGCATCGGACCAGCTTTCGGGCACCTCGGGGAACTGGCGCAGATGCACCGATCCGTCCCTCGACGGGAAGCGCGACAGCCAGACTTCCTCCATCGTGAAGCAGAGGATTGGCGCGAGCCACGCCGTCAGGCAGGAGAACAACTCGTCCGTCACCGTCAGCGCGG
>CAYVFK010000150.1:0-5252 GCA_964450925.1 uncultured Hyphomicrobiaceae bacterium
CTGTCACCCTGCGCGTCTGCGAGCGCCACGCATAGCCAAGCACCACTGCCAGCAACAGGCCGCTGGCCAGCGCTGTGCCGACGATCACGCCGCTGGAGAGTTGATATTCCGGTACGTCGGTATCGACCAGGAAAAACGCCCCGATAATGAACGCGGCCAGTCCGCCAATGCCCAGGATACCCAAACTGGGTGTGAAGGCTTCGGCTACCATGAACACCAGCCCGAGCAGAACGAGCGCAAGACCCGCGTAGTTAAGCGGAAGCTGGTTCAGCGCATAAAGCCCGATGACGAGGCAGATCACGCCGATGACGCCGGGGCCGATCGTGCCCGGATTGGCGAACTCGAAGATCAGGCCGTAGATGCCGATCAGCATGAAGATGAAGGCGACGTTCGGGTTGGCGAGAATGCCAAGAAGTTTCGTCAGTGCGCTCGGCTCGAAGGTTTCCAGCTCGATGCCTTCGGTGTCGAGACGGCGTTCAGCGCCATCAATCGTCACCGTACGCCCATTCACCTGCGCCATCAGGTCGGACATGTTGTCCGCAACGACCTCGATCACGCCCTGCTCACGCGCCTGCCGGGCTGAAATGCTGGCCGCCTCGCGCACCGCTTTTTCCGCCCATTCGGCATTGCGCCCGCGCAATTCGGCAAGGCTGCGTATCCACGCGACCGCATCGTTGACTGCCTTCAGCTTGGCCGGGTCGTCAGGCCCGGATGGGCTGGCCTGTTCGCTCTTGTCGTCGCCTTTGTCGGCTTCGTCCTGATCGCCGGCATCGCCCTTGTTATCGCTGTCTGGCTTATCCGACTTGTCGTCCTGCTGGTCGCTGCCTGGCATGCCGGGCACGCCGCCCATCTGGATCGGCGTGGCCGCACCGATATTCGTGCCCGGCGCCATGGCCGCAACGTGGGTCGCGTACATGATGTAGGTACCGGCGCTCGCCGCACGCGCGCCGGACGGCGCGGTATAGCCAATCACAGGCACAGGCGAGGCGATGATCTCGCGGATGATGTCGCGCGTGCTGGTCACAAGTCCGCCCGGCGTGTCGATGCGCAGCACGGCGAGCGTCGCGCCGCGGTCCTCGGCGCGCTCAAGCCCGTTCTGGATCAAGCGCGTGGTCGCCGGGCCAATCGCGCCGTCTATCTCGATGATCAGGCCGCGCTTGACGGCGAAGCGCTCAGCAGTGTCTTGCGCGTGCGGTCGAGGCGCCAGTGTCAGAAGCGCCGCGCCGATGACGAGGCATGCGAGCGCCAGCACACGAAAGGCCAAGACGGGCTTGTACATCTTGCTCTCCAAACTGCGCCGGGCGAACCGATGGTTCGCTTGGCTGCGGACGCCGCTGTGCTTGAAATGTATGAGAGCATGGCACGTAAGGCAACGCGCCAGCGCCGGCATTCACCGCACGCGCGCTTGCGTCGCGGGGCACTTCTGAAGGATACCGCGTTCAGTTTGGGTGCATGGCGGAACGTGGGGGCAAGGTTGTCCCGTCAGATCGCCAGATACTGCTGCCGCAGTTCATCGTTCTCGATCACTTCCTGCGAGGTTCCGTCAAAAACCACCTCGCCCATATCGAGAATCAAGGCGCGGTCGGCGAGGTGAAGTGCGGCAATTGCATTCTGTTCCACAATCACCGTGGTGATGCCAAGTTTCTTGATTTCCTCAAGAATGCGCTCGATTTCTTGCACAATCACAGGGGCGAGGCCCTCATAAGGCTCGTCGAGCAGCAGCAGCTTGATGTCTTGCGCCAGGGCGCGCGCGATCGCCAGCATCTGCTGTTCTCCGCCAGACAGCGTCACGCCCTCCTGCCAGCGGCGCTCGCCAAGGCGCGGAAAGCTCTCGTAAATCCGCTCCAGCGACCAGCCATGCGGTACGGCAATGCGCGCCAGTTCGAGGTTTTCCGCAACGGTCAGCCCAGGAATAATACGCCGATCCTCTGGTACCAGCGCGAGGCCGCATCGCGCCGCCTCATGCGCTTTCATTTCATGAAGCGGCTTGTGGTCGAGCCAGATCTCGCCGTGGCGCAGTTGCGGGCTTGGCAGCCGCGCGATCGTCCGCAGAGTCGATGTCTTGCCAGCGCCGTTGCGCCCAAGCAAGGCCACGATCTCCCCTTCACGGATGTCGAAATTCACGCCCTGAACAATATAGCTTTCGCCGTAATAGGCGTGCATCTCCCAAGCGGAGAAAAAGGCGCGCTGCCCGCCCTTGGCCTGCGCCGGTTCGACTGAAGGCGCATGCGCCTTGCTGAAGTCAACGCCCAGTGTCGCGCGCTGTTCGGTCATAGATGCGCTCCTCCGAGATAGGCTTCCTGAACTTTCGGATCGCCTTTGATCTTGTTGGGCTCGCCTTCGACCAGCACAGTTCCTTGCGCCATCACCGAGATCGTGTGAGCCAGCGAGAAGACGACGTGCATATCGTGCTCGATCACGACCTTGGTGATCCCGCGCTCGCCGATGCGTTTGAGCAGGTCGATGGTATTATTGGTGTCGGCGCGCGACATGCCCGCGGTGGGTTCATCGAGCAACAGCAGCTTGGGGCGCTGAACGAGACACATCGCGAGTTCCAGCCGACGCTTGTCGCCGCGTGACATGCTGGCTGCCACCGCATCCTTGTACTGAACAAGGCCGACATCCTCCAAAGTATGCTCGGCTTCGTCGATGATCTCGCCTTTGTCCTGGATGCGGCCCCAGGCGTGGAAATTGAACGTGCCATCGTGCTTGGCGAGCCCCGCCACGACAATATTTTCAAGCAGGGTCAGGTCGGCGAAAATCTCCGGGGTCTGGAAGACGCGCGCCACGCCGATCTGGTTGATCTCGTAAGGGGCGCGGCCCACCAGCGAATGGCCGTCGAACGTCACCGACCCTGTGTCCGGCTCCAGCCGCCCGACCAGGCAGTTTAGCAGCGTCGACTTGCCGGCGCCGTTCGGGCCAATGATGGCATGAACACTGCCTTTTTCGACTTTGAGATTGACATTGTGCAATGCCTGCACGCCGCCGAAGTTCTTGTTGAGGTTCTGTATCTCCAGAGTCGCCATTGCTCGTCCCCTACTCCGCCGGCTGCGGCTGGGCCTGACCGGCTGCGGCGCGTTCGCCGGCATCCGGCGGGCGCTTGGTCATCACGAACAGGCGGCGGAAGCCTTCCATCAATCCCCCAGGAAGGAAGATCACGATCGCCATGAACACCAGGCCGAGCGTAAGGTGCCAGCCTTCGCCCACGAACAGGCTGACGACTGAAACTACGCTTTCCTGAAGCCAGCTCGGCAGGAACGAGAAAACATCCATGAGCATCCCCTCGTTAAACGATGAGAAGATGTTCTCGAAATACTTGATGATGCCCGCGCCGATCACCGGGCCGAGCAGCGTACCGACCCCGCCCAGGATCGTCATCAGCACCACCTCGCCGCTGGCGGTCCACTGCATCCGCTCCGCGCCGGCAAGCGGGTCCGTCACGGCCATCAGGCCGCCGGCGAGACCGGCGTACATGCCCGAGATCACGAACGCCGCGAGTGTGTAGGGACGCGGATTGATACCAACGTATTTCAGCCGGTTCTGATTCGACTTGATCGCGCGAAGCGTCATCCCGAACGAAGATCGGAAGATGCGGATCGAAAGATAGAAACCGATGATCAGCATCACTGCGCAGAAGTAGAATCCCGGATAGCCTGTCATTTCGATGCCGAACAGGTCCGAACTGGGTAAAGCGTTACCATAGTCGCGGCCAAACCAGCCGTCTATCACGCGCGGGTCCTGCTGCCTGAGTTGCAGTCCAGTCTCGCCATTGGTAATCGGTGTCAGCACCGAATAAGCCAGATTATAGCTCATCTGCGCGAAGGCGAGCGTCAGGATGGCAAAATAGATACCGGCGCGCCTCAGACAGATATAGCCGATCACCACGGCAAACACACCGCCCAGCAAGGTGGCGAAGATGATCGCCAGGATCGGGTTCATAGACAGAAGCTTGAAGGACCAGACGGCCGTATAGGAACCGACGCCAAGGAACGCGGCATGGCCAAACGAGAGATAGCCGGTCAGCCCCAGCAGAATGTTGAACCCTATTGCGAACAGCCCGAAGATCGCGAAACGCTGCAGCAGATCGGGATAGGCCGCGCCGAATGGCGCCATCAAGTATGGTCCGAGCAGGACCACCACGGAGAAGCCGATCAACATCAGCCAATCGCTGCGCGCGGTATCCTTGTTCATCTGAATGGTGGCCATGACTTAAGTCTCCATCACGCCTTTTTTCCCCATCAAGCCGCGCGGGCGGACGAGCAGAATGATCACAGCGATCAGATACAGGATGATCTGGTCGATACCGGGCAGTATTTGCTTGACCTCGTTGAGCGAGGCAAAACTCTGCAGAATTCCGAGAACGAAGCCGGCTGCCACCGCGCCCGGCAGGCTGCCCATGCCACCGACGACGACCACCACGAAACTGATGACGAGGAAGTCCATTCCCATGTGGTAGTCAGGGCTAAGGATCGGCGTGTACATCAGTCCGGCGAGGCCTGCGACCAGCGCGGCGATGGCGAACACGATGGTGAAGCGCCGGTCGATGTCGATACCCAGCAGAGTAACCGTTTCCCGGTCTTCCATACCCGCGCGCACCACCATGCCGAATGTCGTATAGCGCAGAAAGGCAAACACAGCGCCTATCACCGCTGCGGAAAACAGGAAGTAGATCATGCGCCAGTATGGATACACGATCTCATTGCGCGCAAAGCCGAACAACATGCCGACATCGAGCGACGTCGCCACGGGCGTGGGTGCTGGTTGAGGGATCGGGTTCGCGCCATAGAACATCTTGACGATTTCCTGGAGGACGATGGCGAGTCCGAAAGTCACCAGAATCTGTTCAATGTGCGGGCGCTTGTAAAAGTACCGGATCAGCCCGCGCTCCATGGCCAGCCCGATCAGCAACATGACCGGGATCGCGAGGATGATCGACAGCGGTACCGAGTACTCGACGATGAAACGGCCAAAATCACCGAACCACACCTCGGCATAAGGGACTTTCACCTCCATGGGCGTGCCCCACGCTGTTGTCCGCGTCGGATCAACCGTCACCTGTTGCGCGGAAACAAACGTGTTGAATGTAACAGCGCAGAACGCGCCCAGCATGAAAAGCGCGCCATGCGCGAAGTTCACGACGCCCAGGGTCCCGAAAATAAGCGTAAGGCCCAGCGCGATCATCGCGTAGGCGCCGCCTTTGTCGAGACCATTCAGTAGCTGCAGAAGAAAGACGTCCATAACTGCTTCACTCT
>CAYVFK010000151.1:0-5202 GCA_964450925.1 uncultured Hyphomicrobiaceae bacterium
TGTTCCGCTACATCACCTTCCGCACCGGCGGGGCGATCATGACCGCGCTGCTGGTTGTGTTCCTGTTCGGCCCCGGCCTCATCAACTTACTTCGCTTGCGCCAGGGCCGCGGCCAGCCGATCCGCACTGACGGACCGCAAGGGCATCTGCTGACCAAGCAGGGTACGCCGACCATGGGCGGGCTGATGATCCTGCTCGGCGTAGGCGTGGCAACGATCCTGTGGGCCAACCTGTCGAACAAATATGTCTGGATCGTTCTGGCGGTGACCCTGGCCTTCGGTACAATCGGTTTCATCGACGATTTTCTCAAGGTCACAAAGCGGTCCACCGGCGGCTTTTCGGGCAGGATCAAGCTGGCGCTGGAGCTGTTGATCGCAGGTATTGCAACCTATTCGATCATGATGATCGGCGAGGCCGGCTTCTCCAGCTCGCTTGCGGTCCCGTTCTTCAAGGATATGCTGATCGATCTGGGGCCATTGTTCATCGTGATAGGCGTGCTCGTGATCGCGGGTGCGGGTAACGCGGTGAACCTGACCGACGGGCTTGACGGGCTGGCGATCGTGCCGGTGATGATCGCGGCCAGCGCGTTCGGGATGATTTCCTATCTCGTCGGTAACGCTATCTTTGCCGATTATCTTCAAATTCATTTTGTACCCGGTACGGGCGAGCTCGCTGTGGTGTGCGGCGCGCTGGTGGGCGCGGGGCTGGGTTTCCTGTGGTTTAATGCGCCGCCAGCGATGATCTTCATGGGCGACACCGGCTCACTGGCGCTTGGCGGCGCGCTCGGCGCGATTGCGGTGGCGACGAAGCACGAGATCGTGCTGGCGATCATCGGCGGGCTGTTCGTCCTGGAGACGCTGTCGGTGATCGTGCAGGTGTTGTCCTACAAGCTGACCGGCAAGCGCGTATTCCGTATGGCGCCGCTGCACCACCACTTCGAGCAGAAAGGCTGGGCGGAAGCCACGGTCGTCGTCCGGTTCTGGATCATCTCGGTGGTACTGGCGCTAATCGGGCTATCCACGCTGAAACTACGTTAGGATACGACAATGATTTCCCTCACGGCTTGCGCAGATCAGAAGTTCGCAGTGTTCGGCCTGGGGCTGTCCGGCATTGCGACGGCGCGCGCGCTGCGCTTGGGCGGCGCCGATGTCGTGGCGTGGGACGATAACGAAGCCGCGCGCTCCAAAGCAGCGCAGCCGGGCGTGTCGATCGCGCCGCCAGATGCTTGGGACTGGTCCGGCTTGCACGCGCTGGTGCTGTCGCCCGGCGTGCCGCTCACGCACCCGCAGCCGCACGCGATCGTCGTGCGCGCCCGCGCTGCCGGCGTCGAGATCATCGGTGACACCGAACTGTTCTGCCGCGAGCGCCGTCACCTGGGCCGGCCCGGCAAGGTCGTCGCAATCACCGGCACTAACGGCAAATCGACCACATCGGCGCTGAGCGCGCATTTACTGGAGGTGGCGGGCTGCGACGTGGCTCTCGGCGGCAATATTGGCAAGGCGGTGCTCGATCTACCGCCCTTCGCGCCGGACCGCCATTATGTGCTCGAATATTCCTCCTTCCAGATCGACCTGACGCCTGGCCTGGACGCCGATGTTTCGGTGCTGCTGAACGTTCAGGCCGATCATCTCGACCGGCATGGCACGCTAGAGAACTACGCGGCCATCAAGGCGCGCATCTTCGATGGACTTGGTGCTAACCAGTGCGGCGTGATCGGCATCGACAGCGACTTGACGCGTAGGCTCGCGCAACACTGGCCATTCGCGCCATCGCGGCGGACGGTCTCGACGGCCGGACCGGTCGGGGATGGCGTTTATGCGCGCGAAGGGCTGCTATTCGAGGCGCGCGGCGGCATGGTCGAGGCGCCGATCAGCCTGCGCGGCATCCCGGCCCTGCGCGGCGCGCACAATTGGGAGAATGCGGCGGCGGCGTTTGCGGCGGCGCGGGCGCTGGGCCTGTCGCGCGAGGACATCATCGCGGGCTTGCGCAGCTTCCCTGGCCTGGCGCACCGCATGGAAGAAGTCGGCAGGCTCGGTCGTGTCGCCTTCATCAACGATAGCAAGGGCACCAATGCCGACGCCGCGGCCCGCGCGCTGGCCTGTTTCGACCCTGTGTTCTGGATCGTCGGCGGACGGGCGAAACAGGGCGGGCTGGCCGGGCTTGAGGCATATTATCCGCGCGTTGCGAAAGCCTATCTGATCGGCGAGGCCGCTGAAGATTTCGCCGGACAGCTTGATGGCCGCGTGGCTTACGAACACTGCGGCACGCTGGAGAATGCGGTCGCGGCAGCGTCGCGAGACGCTCTGCGCTCAGGCGCGCGAGCGCCGGTTGTGCTGCTATCGCCGGCTTGCGCCTCTTACGACCAGTTCCCCAATTTTGCCGAACGCGGCGAAGCGTTCCGCTCGCTCGTGGCTTCACATGAGGGGGTCTCCATGCGTGAGGCGATTGCCGCATGAGGCTGTCGCGTGCCGAACGCAGCCTATTGTCGGATTGGTGGTTTTCCATCGACCACAGGCTGCTCGCGGTCGTATTGCTTCTCATGCTCGCCGGCATGGTCATGGCCTTCGGTGCGGGACCGCCAGCGGCGGTTCGCCTTGGACTGCCGGATTTCTTTTTTGTCGAGCGTCATGCGCTGTTCGTCGTTGTCGCGCTTGCTGTACTCGTTCCAGTGTCGATGCTGGGGCCGCGCGCCGTGCGCCGGCTGGGGCTGGCCCTGTGCCTCGCCGGGCTCGCACTGATGGTCGTTGCGCTTTACCAGGGCGTGGAGTTGAACGGCGCGGTTCGATGGGTGCAATTTGCTGGCTTTGCCTTCCAGCCTTCGGAGATTGTCAAGCCCGGCTTCGTTGTCATCAGCGCCTGGCTGCTGTCGGAGGGCGCACAGCGCCGCGATGTTCCGGCAACGGAGTTGGCGCTCGCGCTTATCGTCGTGACCGCGGGGCTGTTGGCGTTACAGCCCGATATCGGTCAGATCGCGCTGATCGCGCTGGTGTGGACGGGCATGTTTCTGACAGCGGGATATCCGCTGCGCTGGATGCTGGCGATCGCCGTTGCGGGCGCGGCCGCTGTGGTGGCGATTTACTTCACGATCCCGCATGCCGCAGAGCGAATCAACGCGTTCATGGGTTGGGGCGACGCCGTAAGCGATCAGACCGCCATCGCACTTTCGGCGTTTTCCCAAGGTGGGTGGTTTGGTCGCGGTCCCGGTGAGGGCATATTGAAGGTGCGCCTGCCTGATTCGCACAACGACTACATCTTCGCTGTCATCGCTGAAGAGCTTGGAATTGCAGCCTGTCTGTTGCTTGTCGTAGTCTATGGCTTTGTCACGCTGCGCGCGGCCGCCGCCGCACTGAAACAGCAAAGTCGGTTCATCCGCGTGGCGATAAGCGGCCTCGCGATGCTGTTTGGTTTTCAAGCTCTCATTAATATGGCAGTTAATGTCAACCTGCTACCGGCGAAGGGGATGACGCTACCGTTCATCTCCTATGGGGGATCATCATTGGTCTCGATGGCCGTGGTGACAGGCATGATTATTGCGCTTTCGCGGCGCAGACCAAATACCGAGGCCTTATCCTGGCCGGATCGTGCGGCCGATATGTCAGCGGCGCGGATGGCCGCCTCGCCACGGGAGATAAGAACGTGACGCGACCTTCGATCGTGATGACCGCCGGGGGCACGGGCGGACATCTGTTTCCAGCTAAATCACTGGCGCAGGAGCTGAGCTGGCGTGGCTATTCGATTGACCTGATCACGGACACGCGCACGAGCAGGTTCGATACCGACTTCCCGGCGCGTGAGGTCTATCGCGTGAATGCGGCGACCTTCAAAGGCCGCTCGCCGCTGGAGGCGACCAAAACGGTGGCGAAGCTTTCGAGCGGCTTCCATATGGCCTATCGGATCCTCGGGGAAATCAAGCCCAAGGCGGTGATCGGCTTTGGCGGGTACCCCACGATCCCGCCAATGCTCGCAGCGCTCACGCGAGGCATCCCCACACTTACGCATGAGCAAAACGCAGTGATGGGCCGGGCCAATCGGCTTCTCGGTCCGATGGTGCGCGCGGTGGCCTATTCCTTCGAGGACACCAAGTTCCTGGAGGGCAAGCTGCTGCACAAAGCATATCTGACAGGCACGCCCCTGCGCCGGGCGGTCCTCAATATGCGCACGCAGGTGTATAACGCGCCCTCGCCAGACGGGCAGCTCAACCTGCTGGTATTCGGCGGCAGCCAGGGGGCGCGCTTCTTCGCACAGATTATGCCCGCTGCGCTTTATCTGCTGCCCGAACATGTGCGCGACCGGCTGCTGGTCGTCCAGCAATGCCGCGAGGAGGACATCGAGAACGTCTTTGACGCGTATGAACGGGCCGGCGTGGCGGCGGAACTCGCGACGTTTTTTGACGACCTGCCCGAGCGCATGGCCACTTCGCATCTTGTGGTCTCGCGCTCTGGCGCAACAACGGTGGCGGAGCTGTGCTGCATCGGCCGCCCGGCGGTTCTCGTGCCGCTGCCACATTCACTTGATAACGACCAATATGAAAACGCGATGCGCTTTGAGCGCGGCGGCGGTGGCTGGTGCTATGAAGAAGGCGCCATGACGCCGGAACGCTTCGCCGGGGTGGTGCGCCGCCTGTTTGAGGAACCCGGCAGCTTGATCCGGGCGGCCTCTGCGGCAAAGTCGATGGCGCGGTACGACGCGGTGGAACGGCTGGCCGACGTTGTCGAAAGCGTTATCGAGCAAAAGCCCTCTGACGAACAAGCCCAGATCGAAGAACAGGAGAGGGCCGAAATTCTCAGCCGTGACGGGGGGACGTAAAGCAGATGAACGGGGAAGCTCGGCGCGAACTCTATCACATCGTCGGTATCGGTGGCATCGGTATGAGCGCGATAGCGGAAGTGATGCGCGCCCGCGGCTATTCGGTGCAAGGCAGCGACCAGAACAACAGCGCCAATGCCGAGCGGCTGCGTACACAGGGCATGCGCGTGTTCATTGGGCACGACGACGCCAATCTCGATGGCGCGACGCATGTGATCGTCTCGACCGCGATCAAGCCAGGCAACCCGGAGTTGGACGGCGCGCGGGCGCGCGGCCTGCCGGTCATCGCCCGGGCGGAGATGCTGGGCGAGTTGATGCGCGGGCATCCGGCCGTCGCCGTGACGGGAACGCACGGCAAGACAACGACGACCTCGCTGATCTCGTGGGCCATGACCC
>CAYVFK010000152.1:0-5180 GCA_964450925.1 uncultured Hyphomicrobiaceae bacterium
CGGCGGCAAGCTGCTGGCTCCCGGCCTAATCGACATGCGCGTCTTCGCCGGCGAACCGGGGCTGGAGCATCGCGACACGCTGGAAACGGCGAGCCTGGCGGCGGCGGCGGGCGGCGTGACCACGATCATCTGCATGCCGAACACCCAGCCGGTCATTGACGGCGTCGCGCTGGTGGACTTCATCGAGCGGCGCGCGCGCGATATCGCTATTGTTAACATTCATCCAATGGCCGCGGCGACCAAGGCGCTGGCAGGGGAGATCATCGCCGAGATCGGCTTGCTGAAATCCGCCGGCGCGGTCGCCTTTACCGACGGGCGCGCCAGCGTCGCAAGCGCTCAGCTCATGCGCCTGCTTCTCACCTACGCGCGAGACTTTGACGCGCTGGTCGTGCAGTTCCCCGAGGAGCGCACGCTCGCGGATGGCGGCGTGATGAACGAGGGCGAAGTGTCGTGCCGACTGGGTCTGCCGGGCATTCCCGATGTCGCCGAGACAATCGTGCTGGCACGGGATGTCCGCCTCGTCGGGCTGACGGGCGCGCGCTATCATGCATCGCCGATCTCTTGCTCTGGCTCGTTGGACGTGCTGCGCCGCGCCCGCGCTGACGGGTTGCCGGTGTCCTGCGGCGTGTCGATCAACCATCTGGCGCTCAACGAAAATGATGTTGGCGCGTATCGTACCTATTTCAAATTGCGCCCGCCGCTGCGTACCGAAAAGGACCGGCAGGCCATGGTCCGCGGCTTACGCGACGGGGAGATCGACGTGATCGTCTCCAGCCATGACCCCCAGGATTTTGACGCCAAGCGCCGCCCCTTCGAGGAAGCGGCAGACGGTGCGATCGGGCTGGAGACGCTGCTGGCCGCCGCGCTACGGCTCTATCACAACGACGAAGTCCCGCTTCAGCGGCTGTTGCATGCCATGTCGGCGCGTCCGGCAGAGCTGCTCGGCCTGCCCGGCGGGAGACTGGCGACCGGCACGCCTGCCGACCTTATTGTCGTCGATCTGAACGCGCCCTGGGTCGTGGCGGAACGTGCGTTGCGCTCAAAATCAAAAAATACGCCGTTCGAAGATCAGATGTTTGAGGGGCGCGTGATGCTGACGCTTGTTGCCGGACGGATCGTCTATCGCTACGTTGTGGATGATCACGCCTGAAGTAAGCTTGTCCGAGCCGAGCGATGTTCAGCTACACCGCCTGGACTGTCTCCGCGCCTTATTTCTTCGCCGCGCTGGCCTTCGGCTACGCGCTCGGGTCGATTCCGTTCGGCTATCTGTTCGCTCGCGCCGCCGGGCTGGGCGATATCCGCAAAATTGGCTCAGGCAATATCGGGGCGACCAACGTGCTGCGCACTGGGCGCAAGTCGTTGGCCGCTGCGACCCTGATCGCCGATGCCGCGAAGGGTGTCGCCGCGGTTCTCATCGCTGCACGCTGGGGGCCGGACACCGCCGCGCTCGCCGGTCTGGGCGCATTCCTCGGGCACTTGTTCCCCGTCTGGCTCGGGTTTCGCGGCGGCAAAGGCGTGGCGACCTTTCTCGGCGTGGTCAGCGCGACGTTCTGGCAAGTCGGAATCGTGTTCGCGCTTGTCTGGCTCGCCGTTGCGGGCTTGACGCGTTACTCCTCACTCTCCGCGCTTATCGGGGCAGCGGTCACGCCGCTGGCGGCCATCGCGTTTGACCGCTGGCTTGCCGCGGGGCTGTTCACGTTGCTCGCCATACTCATCATCGTCAAACATGCAGGCAACATACGCCGGCTGGTGAACGGCGAAGAGTCGAGGATCAAGCTGTGACTTCGCTGGGTGGCGCTGGCAGACATCTCAGCAATGACCAGCGCATCGACTGGCTGCGGCTGATCCGTAGCGAGAATGTGGGGCCCGTGACCTTCCACGAACTGATTGCGCGCTAGGGCGCGGGGGCGGCGGCGCGGGAAGCGCTGCCCGAGTTGGCCGGGCGGGGCGGCCGCCGCAAGCCGCTGCGCATCTGCGCGGCGCGCGATGCACAAAACGAAATCGCCACCGCGCGCAAACGCGCCCGCGCCCGTCTCATCGCCTTCGGCGAGCCAGATTATCCAGCACGGCTCGGCATGATCCCGATGCCGCCACCGCTGATCTATGTGGCGGGCGACCCAGCGTTAGCGCAAAAGCAGGTCGTGGGCATCGTAGGCTCGCGAAACGCCTCGGCCGCTGGGCGCAAATTGACCCTGGAGATCGCGCGGGGCTTGACCGCGGAAGGGATCACGGTCGTCTCCGGCCTGGCACGCGGCATCGACGCGAGCGCGCATCAAGGCGCGCTGGAGGGCGGCACCATCGCCGTGCTCGCCGGGGGCATCGATATCCGCTATCCGCCGGAAAACGAGGCGCTGCACGACGCGATTGCCGAAAATGGCCTCCTGATCGCGGAGAGTCCTCCCGGTTTCAAGCCACGCGGGGTGGATTTCCCGCGACGTAACCGGATTATATCGGGTGTCGCGTCGGGCGTGCTCGTGGTGGAAGCCGCGCGCCGCTCCGGTTCCATGGTGACCGCGCGCCACGCCGGCGAACAGGGCCGCGACGTGATGGCGGTGCCCGGACATCCGCTCGATCCGCGCGCCGAAGGACCGAACGCGCTGATCAAGGACGGTGCCGCACTGGTCCGCAACGCCGAGGATGTGCTGGAAGCGCTACGTGCTGCGCCGCTCTACGCGCAGACGCCGGTCGGGCCTGGGTTTTCGGAACCAGACCCGGTGCCGTTCGACCTTGACGACAATACCCGCCGGCAGGTCTTTGAGGCGCTCGGCCCTGTCGCGATCGAAATCGAGGAACTCATCCGCGTCACCGGGTTGTCCGCCCGCGCGGTAACAATCGTGCTGATAGAGCTGGAACTCGCCGGGCGCATCAGTCGCGAAGGCGGCCACAGCGTCGCGCTTGCCGTCGGGTGACGTCAAGACGCGGGAATGTATCGGTAGTGGCCGGTCACGCGATACTTGAACAAGGCATCATCCAGCTTAGGCCCATAGCCCTCATTGTGCACGACGAGTGGGCGTTTGCCGTCCCAGGAGAGACGCCCGGTCACGATAACGATATGCGTCACGCCATCCGGCCGGATCGAGGTGACCAGGTCACCAGGTTTATAGTTGTCGGGGTTCTTGGTGACCCGCAGGCTCTGGCCATGCCGGGCAAAGAACTTGCGCAGTTCTCTCACGCGCCGGTGCTTGATGTTCGGATCGCCGCCCAACGCACGGTGCACGCGGCTTTGTAGGTCGATGCCGAGATCGCGATAGGCGCGCACCACCACATCGGTACACACACCGCGGTTCGGCTTGACATCGCCCCACTGGTTGGGAATGTCGCGATAAGCGGGATCGTATATGACTACGCTGCGCGTGCGCTCGATCGCAGCCGCGACCAGCCTATCCTCGAACGTGCCAGTGTAGGCGGCCAACATGCGCTCAGGCGGCACCGCTACAAGAAACACGATGAGGGCGACCAGCGGGATCAGATAACGCAGACGCATCGCAACCACCTATTCCTGCAGATTGACAGTGCCGACGACCCAGCGCCAGGGGTAAACGTCGATCTGCGCGAACACGCCGGCCTTCGCGTAGGGGTCGGCCTCCATCATCGCCCGCGCGGCCTCGAGCGAGTCCGCCTCGATGATCAGCAAGCTGCCGACCGGCAAGCTGCCCTCTTCGTCCAGCAATGGTCCGGCTGAGATCACCGCACCGGTATTCTTACGCAGATGCTCCAGATGGGTCTCGCGCGTGCGCTGGCGCAGCTCGTTCGCCTCTGGCTTGTCTTTGCAGATGCAGGCGTAGAGCATGAACCACTCCTTGAAGAAAAGCGGTGTTGCGCTGTGGCATCATTGAGGACGACAACGCCGGTGCCGATGGACGCCGCGCTATTTTTCGTGACATCACTGTTTAAAGATGTTCCCCGAAAAGACCAAGACCGGTTTCCGATGCACGAGGCAACTTTTCGTGATGGCGAGCGCGACATGAGCGTCGATCAGACACTGGCGCGCTGGGGTGAGGGCAAAGAGAGCTGGAACGCCTGGGCGGAGGCGCTGCTGGCGCGTAAGACGCGCCTGGTCGAATCGGAGGAATGGGCCGCCAACCCGTTCGGCGAGGGCGAAAACGCTGCGACAAGAGACTGGTTGGCAGAAGCGCGCGCGGATTTCTCCGATCAAGTGTTTCCTGAGGCGGTGCATTTCGCGGGCTACATCTTTCCTGGTCCGGTTGTTTTTGCCAACTGCGCGTTCTCCAGCGGGGCGACATTCGACGATGCGCGGTTTGAAAGCAGCGCCGTGTTCGCGAAAGCCCGGTTCGAGGCAGCCGCCAGCTTCAAACGCTCGAAATTCGCAGGCATCGCCGATTTTGACGAGGCGGCCTTCTCCACGGAAGGGGATTTCGAGCTCGCGCAATTCGCCATGGAAAGCGACGGCCCTCTGGTGATATCCGCACGGTTCAGCAGGTGTCATTTCGCGGGCCGCGCCGACTTCCGGGAAACAGCATTCGCTGGCAACGCCAAATTCGCCCGCACACGCTTCGCCGAGGGAATGCGCTTCGACGCAGCCAGCTTCCGGAACACAGCCGATTTTGCGGGCGTGTGCGCCAAAGGCATCGCAGCTTTCGCACAGGCGCACTTTGCAAGTGACGTCAGCTTCGTAGATGCCCAGCTAAACGACGAAGCACGTTTCGCCGAAGCCCGCTTTGATGGCGAGGCGTCCTTCGAGCGCGTGGAATTTGAAGGTGACACGCTGTTTCGGGGCGCAGATTTCGCTCGTCACACCTCGTTCGAGCGCGCCGAGTTCGACGGACGGGCGGGCTTCGGAGCGGTCCAGTTCGCAGCGCCGGCAAACTTCGCCGGGTCGCGTTTCAAGGACCAGGCTGACTTCGCCGCTGCCCGCTTCCTCGATGCTTGCTTCCAGCGCGCGCGCTTTCGCGGCGCTACGGATTTCGACGGCGCTACGTTCGACGGCAATGCGGATTTTTCCGGCCTGCGCGCTGACGGTGCGCTCACGCTGGCAGATACCCGCTTCGCCACTGCGCCCGACTTCCTGAACGCTCATATCGCCCAGCCGCCGCGACTTGAAAATATGCGCATAGCAACGCCCATGCGCCGCTTCCGCCGCTGGCGCGATGGCACTCATGATCCTCGTTCCTGGCTATTCAGGCTGATGAAGGTCTCGCGGGATGATCTTGAAGCCGCGC
>CAYVFK010000153.1:0-5151 GCA_964450925.1 uncultured Hyphomicrobiaceae bacterium
CGGCCATGCCGGCGCAGTCGCCGACATTGTCGCCGACATTGTCCGCGATCGTCGCCGGGTTGCGCGGGTCGTCCTCGGGGATGCCGGCCTCGATCTTGCCCACGAGGTCGCCACCCACATCCGCGCCCTTCGTGAAGATGCCGCCGCCGAGACGCGCGAAGATCGAGATGAGTGATGCGCCGAAGCCAAGCGCGACGAGCGCGTCCACGATCGTCCGGTCGGTCTGGTCGAAGCCCAAGAGCATGAGGACCGCGAAATAGACCGTGACGGACAGCAACGCCAGGCCCGCCACCAGCATGCCGGTCACCGCGCCGGACTTGAAGGCAATCGACAGGCCGTCCGCGAGGCTGATGCTTGCCGCCTGTGTGGTGCGCACGTTCGCGCGGACCGATACGATCATCCCGATGAAGCCCGCCGCGCCGGAGAGCACCGCGCCGATCAGAAAGCCGATCGCAACGGGCAGACCGAGCAGAAACAGAACGATAAGGAAGATGACGCCGCCCACGATGGCGATCGTCGTGTATTGGCGCGACAGGTAAGCCTGCGCCCCCTCCTGAATCGCGCCGGCGATTTCCTGCATCCGCGCGTTGCCTGGGTCAGCGGCGAGCAACTGACGGATGGTCAGCGCGCCATACACGAGCGAAAGCAGACCGGCGGCAAAGATAAGCCAGATCACGTTGTCCATTGGAACCGTCCCAGGTGTGATTATTGGATTCTAAGTGTTATTGAAGCCGCCGGACGATCAGGATCGGCTCCGGCAGTTCGTCCCCCAAACTCGGAGTTGCAGGCATGTTTAAAACGCCGCGCAAGCCGGGCGGAACATGCCAAAATCGGGGTGGCAGTGCAACAAGGTTGCAGTGTGCTCAAGCGTTAGGCGAAATGGGTGTAACCGGGATGCGCAAATTGCAGAGGCTGGCCGTCTGCCCGGATAACCTCGACCGCTCCGGTTGCAACCTCTGATGTTGTCTTGATCTCGCCGATGCAATGGATCGCAGTCTTCGCTGCTGCCGCCGCCTGTTCTAGCGCGTCTCGGCACTCAGGCGAGAGAGTGAAAAGCACTTCGTAGTCGTCTCCGCCCGTGAAGAGGGTTTCGAGACAGTGTGGATCGGCGTTCAGGCACGCGCGCGCTGCGGATGAGAGCGGAACATCTTCTGCACGAATGGTCGCTGCGACGCCTGAGGTGCGGCACAGGCGGCCCGCGTCGATCACCAGGCCATCTGAAATGTCCAGTCCGGCGCTGGCGTGGTTTCGCAGGATGCGCGCCAGATCGGTGCGAGGTTGTGGGCGGCGATAGCGCGCCAGCAGGAAGGACCGGGCCGCCTCATCAAGCTTCCAGCCATCACCGCGCTGATCATTTGTCGCCACGTACAGGCCGAGTGCGGCGTCGCCGATCGTGCCGCTGACATAGAGCAAGTCGCCGGCTTTGGCCGAGCCGCGGCGGATCATCTCGCCGGCGGGCGTCGTACCAATCGCCGTAATCGAGATCATCAACGCACCGGGGCTGCGCGTGGTGTCTCCGCCTAGGAGCTGGATCCCGTGGGCTGCCTGCATTGCCGCCAGTCCCTCGCGGAAACCGGCCAGCCATTCAGCCGATACCGGCTTGGGCAGGCTTATCGACAGCGTGTAGGCAAGTGGGTCTGCGCCTTTCGCAGCAAGGTCGGACAGGTTCACGCCGAGCGCCTTGGCGGCAACATCCGTGGGCGGATCATCTGGCAGGAAATGAACCCCCGCGACGAGGGCATCAGTGGTGATAATGAGGTCAGTGTCCGGCGGGGGCGACAACGCCGCGGCATCATCCGTGAGGTCAAACGCGCCCGACGCGCCCGCGGCTAGCGGTGCGAAATAGGTGCGGATGATCTGTTCTTCGTCCATGCGCGCTTTGCCGCTCAATCAGCGGCGCACACACGCGCGCTGCCTGTGCAGCGCCATTCGTCTGCGCCGATGATGTTCGGATAGGGTGCGCAATCGAGCTCGGCACGCGTGACTCTTCCGACGGATCTTCCACTGGCTTCGAGCGACGTTTTCCGAGCCGCGATCGCGCGCTGCAGGCTTCGGTCGGTGTAGGCACGCGCATTGTTCTCGCCCAGGCTCACCACCTCGGTCTCTACCGGGAAGCAGGTTCTTGCAGCAGCCGTTTCGCCGGCGAAAGCCAACGCAAGCACGGCAATGATGAGCAGAAGGACGTGAGGCATGGCGAACTCCGACTGGCGTTGGCGTAGGTGTAAGTCAGACGTCAGGACTGCGCAACGCTATTCGTTCACCGCCGCGACCCGCGTTTTGACCGGCGCGCGCCGCATGAGGTCGCCGATGCGCTGCTTCTCGCGCTGGAACTCTGCAAGCAACCTCGCCTGGAGCTGGCGGCTGCTGCCGGTCGCGATTTTCATCGGGTCGGTGAACTTGCCATTGACCAGTACTTCGTAGTGCAGATGCGGGCCTGTCGAGCGGCCGGTAGAGCCGATATAGCCGATGATCTGGCCTTGTTTGACCTTTACGCCCTTGCGGATTCCCTCGCCGAATTTTTGAAGGTGCGAGAAGGTTGTCTTGTAGCCATTGCCATGCTGCAAGCGGATGTGATTGCCATAACCGCCTTTTCGGCCAACGAAGACGACAGTGCCGTCGCCCGGCGCGAGGATCGGCGTGCCACGTGGTGCGGCCCAGTCTGCACCAGTGTGCATCCGGCGGGTGCCCAGGATCGGGTGGCGACGATAGCCGAAGCCGGACGTAAAGCGCGCACCCTTCACGGGCTTGCGCATGAGGAACTTGCGCGAGTTCGAGCCACTCTCATTGTAAAAATCGACCTGGCCGTCGGGTGTGCGGTAGCGGTAGTAGCGATAGCTTTCCCCGTCGACCGTCATTTCCGCATAGAGAAGATTGCCGGGCTTTTCGATACCGCTTGGCTCGCGCTCGACATCGAAGAAGAAGCGCACCGAATCACCAAAGCTAACTTTTTGTTTAAAATCAACGTCGTAAGCAAGTGTCCGCAAGAACTGGTCGATCAGTTCTCGCGGCAGATCATGGGTGACGGCAGCATGATAGATGCTGGTGTAGAGCGAAGCGCGGGTGGAGACGCGACGCTCGCTCGGCCCGGAATAGGCGGCGATCTGGGCCTCGTCGCGGGTGGCGGCATATTGCTCGGCTGCCGTTTGCGTCACGCTGACCACATGTTGGTCGCCGCTGAAAAGGCTCACCTGTATTGGGGCGCGATCCTCGGCGTCCGGGATGCTGCGGTCGTGGGTGAAGCGCAAGTCCTGCCCAGCTTCCAGTCGAGCCGCGCCAGGCACTGTCTGCATCGCGTTCACGATGGCTTTCGCGTCGCGGTCGTGGGCGCCGGCTTCGCTGAGCAAGCGATAAAGTGTGTCGCCTGATTTCACCTTCACGGCCGTCGTCGAGAACTGCCGCTCTGGCTCAGCAGCACTATCTGGAGTTTTTCGAAGCACGGTTGTGTTCGGTCCGATCTCCTCCTCACGCGGCACGGCGGTATCGGCCAGCGGCGCATCTTCGATCGGTTGGTCGGGCGCGGCCTCGAACTCGGCGCCAGTCTCGGCGAGCACTGCGGCTGCTTCGGCAACGAGTTGTTCCGCGCCCTGTGCGCCGATGCTGCGATTATCCACCATGGCCAGCCGCGCCATCTGGATCTCACTGTAGCTGATTGCCGAATTGCCAGATGTGGCTTCACGGGCGCTCGCCCCAGCGGATTGGTCGCCGACGGGTGTCTTATTCGCGTAGAGCTCGAATGGATCGAGCGGCGGAATATCTGTTGCCGTCTGGGGAACTTCGGTTGCCAGCGCCGCCTCGACCAGCACATACGGCCTGATCTCGATAAATTCGGTGGCATCGCGCCGCACCACCACACTGTCGTGAATGATGTGGCTCGTGGTGACGCCCTTAGCGGTTAGCTTGATGCGATCGGTTTTTTGTCCAAAGGCAATCTCGGGCTGGTCCTGAACGATCCTGCCGACCTGTTGCGGCTGCATCGCCGATACGCCTGCCTTCTGGATCGAGGATATGATGCCCTCGTCGCGCTCCATATCCATGGAGGCGTACATGACCACGGCTATGACGCAGAGTCCGGCGACGCCAACAATGCATGTCGAGACAATCCACTTGAGGCGCGAAGCGACCCCGCCATGCGCGTCAATCGGCAGGGCGCCATGCGGTTCCTCGGGCAGCTTGGACAGGTACACCTGAGGAAGCCGCTCATGATCGCTCGTCGGGACCAGTGCCCTCGATGAGTGCCGTTCCCCTTTTAGCATCGTGCCCCCGTCTGAAATACCATCCCGAGCCGTGATTGCTCATGACTTTGCGTCAAGTTCGTGGCCTGGCATGCCGGCGCTCGCAAACCCAGAGTTCCGGCCATCTTCTGCAGGCGCGGGAGAGATAATCAAGAACCCTAAAATTTTCCCCAGAATGCACAGGTTGCTCGGTGGCTGTGGATATCCGCGTTCCTTCCGCTATCAAAAGTGGTGTTGTCGTCAAAATTTTGACGAAAAAAAATTTGTTGGCGTTAAACCTTTCTTTACGGATCAAGGTGTTATATGAGGTCTGCAACGGCGCAGCGACGCATTCCTGTCGGTGCGGCCATCGCATCTGAGCGTTGGGCCCAAACGACTGGTAGGAAATTTTTTCCGATCGAGCGTTGACACGGCCAGAAGTAAACGCTACGTTTGGCGTCTGTCCGCGAGGGAGTGGAACGCAATTCGCGTTTGACTCTGCGGGCCTTCCGAAGATAGATAGCAACCCGGCGATTGCTTGCCTTATAGATCAGGCGATCGGGGGCTATTGGTGCGGAATTGCGGGAGCGTAAGCTTCCGCGACCGGTTTGCCTTCTGGCAGAGCGGTGGGCTCTTTGACAAAGTAGTAGATTTGGAAGGAAGAGAAACGCAGACGGCGGAGCTCTAGCGAGATCGTGCAAGCGATCGCAAAGAGACTCTGACGATCGGCGTTTCTGTGACACAAAAGCTTCGAGCGCTCCCTGGAGCGCGAAGTAAGTGTGACGTAGGACTCCGAACAATTCCTGCATTCAACAGAACGCAGCGGTCACTCGAAGGCATCCTTAGCCGGGGGTCTTCGAGGACAAGTCAGAAACAGGCTCTTTTAAGCTGAGAGTTTGATCCTGGCTCAGAACGAACGCTGGCGGCAGGCCTAACACAT
>CAYVFK010000154.1:0-5124 GCA_964450925.1 uncultured Hyphomicrobiaceae bacterium
CTTAGCGATAAAGTATTAACTGGGCGCTCCGAGCACCAGGCTCCAGAATGTCTTGAACTGGGTATCTGGATTTTGCACCACCGCTATGCCCATATGCGTCGCGTCAGGCAGCAGCAGATTGGAGTTATGGTCCGGACTTAGTTTCCACTCGCGGAAAAGTTCACCGAAAGTGAGCTGACCGGTGCCAACATTTTCCGCTGCCACTTGCGGATCGAACCCAGTGCGCTGCACGCGCTCCCAAGGATCGGAGCCGTCAGAGCCGAAATGCGAGATTCTGTCGTAGTCCGCGAGGTCTTGCGCATGGGCAAGGGCGGCCTGCTCTAGCTGCGGATGTAAAGCCAGCGGTTGAAGCCCCTGTTCGGCGCGGTAGTTGTTGACGAGTTTGAGAGCCTGTCCCGGTTCGAATGTCTCTGCCGGCGCGACACCGTCCAAGTCCTTATCCGCATCAGAGCCGCTGGTGGCGCGCGCCCACAGCGCAGACAACCGCTCTGTCAACGCCGGTTCGGCCGCTGCATCATTCTCGGCGGTTTTTACCTGCTGCGCGGCCTGGCTGTCAGCATTCTGATCGGCGAAGTTGCCCATCAGCCCGGTATTTAAGGCGCATCCGCCGAGCGGACCGGCGATCAGCAGTGCCGTCAACAACGGGACCAGGCGTTTCGCTGGCCAGTTTGATTGGCCCTGATGGCTTCGCGCGGGCACCGTCGACTCCGTAAATTCCAGCAAATCTTTCGATAAGATAAACGCGACGCCGTTAACAAACCATTGCCGTGTGTGCAGTGCGGGCACGTCTGCGGCGGCGCGCAAGTATCAGCGAATATATGTGACGCCAAGATGGCGCGGGGGCGATCAAGCTTCGCCGCTGTCGGCCTGGCTTGCGAGCTTGTCGAGCCGCGCATGTACATCCGCAAGCTGGGCGCGCAGCTGGGCCACCTCTTCGGCGGAGGCGGGGGCGCTCTCGCTCAGCGGCTCGTGTCCGGACTGAGCCGTGTCATAGCTGCTCTGTTCGCCTTCCGCCGCGCCGAACGGCTTGAACATTTTCATTGCCTGCTCGAACATCTCCATGTTCTGCATGGCCTGCTTCTGCATGGCCTCGAAGGCCGCGCTTCCGAATGGCGCGCTACCGAAGGTCTCGGCGATTTGCTGAGTATATTTTTCCTGCTCGCGCGTTAGCGTGTTCATGCTGAATTCGAGATAGCTGGGCACCAGCTTTTCCATCGAATTGCCGTAGAACCGGATCAACTGGCGCAGAAAGCTGATCGGCAGCAGGTTCTGGCCCTTGCTCTCCTGCTCGACGATGATTTGCGTGAGCACTTGATGGGTCAGGTCTTCGCCAGTCTTGGCGTCGTAGACGACGAAGTCGCGTTCCGAGCGAACCATCTCGGCCAAATTTTCCAGGGTGACGTAGGTGCTGGTGTCCGTGTTGTAGAGACGGCGGTTGGCATATTTCTTTATGACCGCCGGCTCCCGATCCACATTGGCGGTGAGGCGGGATGTGTCATCAGGCATTTTGGCTGTCTCGTGGATCACGCGGGAGATCGCGGCCTTGCGATCGTACCGATTGCGTGTTGTCCACCGCAATATTGCATTGCGGAAGCCTCGGGACAAGCTTTGTCATACCCAGGCGACCCTTGTCAGACCCAAGAGACGGTTGGTGAATCAATGAAAATGACCGATAATCGAAAAAAATCACGATCTGGGCGCACCGGGCGGTTCACGCGGCCGCTTAGCATGCGCACAATAGCACGCAGGACCGGACCATGACGGTCCAGACAGGAGCACCCGGTTGAAGCCCGGTCAACAGGAGGACGGCATGAGCAGTGAAGAGACCATCGTCATCACCGGCGGCGCGCGTACGCCAGTAGGCGCTTTCAATGGCGGCTTGAGCAGCGTACCCGCCCATTATCTCGGCGAGACGGTGATCCGGGACGTCCTCGGCCGCGCGAAAGTCGAGCCGGGCGAAGTGTCGGAGGTGATTCTGGGCCAGATCCTGACCGCGGGACAGGGCATGAACCCGCCGCGGCAGGCTTCGATCGGCGCGGGCCTGCCCATTGAAACGCCCGCCTGGGGCATCAACCAGGTCTGCGGCTCGGGCCTGCGCACGGTGGCCCTCGGCGCGCAGCAGATCAGGCAGGGCGACAGCAAGATCGTCATCGCCGGCGGCCAGGAGAGCATGAGCCAGGCGCGCCACGCCGCCTATATTCGCCAGGGCCAGAAGATGGGTGATCTGGACATGGTCGATACCATGATCCGCGATGGCCTGTGGGATGTGTTCAACGGCTATCACATGGGCAACACGGCGGAGAACGTCGCGGAGAAGTGGCAGATCACCCGCGAAGAGCAGGACGCGTTCGCCGCCGCGTCGCAGAACAAGGCGGAAGCCGCGAAGAAGGCTGGGCGCTTCAAGGATGAGATTGTCCCCGTCACCATCAAGGGCCGTAAAGGCGACACGGTCGTCGATGAGGACGAGTACATCCGTGAGGGCGTGACCGCTGAGAGCCTGGCCGGACTGCGCCCAGCCTTCAGCAAAGAGGGTTCGGTAACGGCCGGGAACGCCAGCGGCATCAATGACGGTGCGGCAGCCGTCGTGCTGATGAGCGAGGCGGAAGCGCAGCGCCGCGGGGTGGAGCCGCTGGCGCGGATCGTCTCGTGGGCGCATGCCGGCGTCGATCCGTCGATCATGGGGACTGGGCCGATCCCCGCCTCGAAGCTCGCGCTGGAGAAAGCCGGTTGGACGGCGGAGGACCTTGACCTGATCGAGTCCAACGAAGCCTTCGCGGCGCAGGCCTGCGCGGTCAACAAGGGCGTTGGCTGGGACCCGGAAAAGGTCAATGTCAATGGCGGCGCGATCGCTATCGGCCACCCGATTGGCGCATCCGGCACGCGAATCCTCGTAACGCTGCTCCACGAGATGCAAAAGCGCGACGCCAAGCGCGGCCTCGCCACCTTGTGCATCGGCGGCGGCATGGGCATTGCCATGTGCGTTGCGCGTGATTGATGTGCGTTGCGCGCGGTTGATCGCCGATTCTTGCCCGCGGCCTCAGCACGCGCGGGCGCCTTCCGACTTCCATAGATCAGGACGCACGCGCTAAGCGCGAAAAACAACCGGAGGAAACACGCATGGCACGGGTAGCAGTTGTCACCGGCGGCACACGAGGGATCGGGCACGCAATTTCCGTTGCTCTGAAAGACGCCGGGTATTCGGTCGCAGCCAATTACGGCGGCAACGATCAGGCTGCGCAAAGCTTCCAGAGCGAAACCGGCATCCCGGTCTACAAATGGGACGTTGGCGACCACAGCGCCTGCGAAAGTGGACTGAAGCAGGTCGAAGCCGACCTCGGCCCGGTGGATATCGTCGTGAACAATGCCGGCATCACCCGCGACGCGATGTTTCACAAGATGAGCGCGGAGATGTGGAACGACGTGATCCGCGTGAACCTCAACTCGATGTTCAACATGTGCTCGCCGGTTATCGGCGGGATGCGCGATCGCGGCTTCGGTCGGATCGTCAACATCTCCTCGATCAACGGCCAAAAGGGGCAAATGGGCCAGACCAACTATTCGGCTGCGAAGGCCGGCATCATTGGCTTTACCAAAGCGCTGGCCCAGGAAACGGCGCGCAAGGGCATCACGGTGAACACTGTCGCGCCGGGCTATATCGACACGGATATGGTCGCAAATGTGCCAGAGGACGCACTTAAAGGAATCATCGCGCAGATTCCGGTCGGCCGCCTCGGCAAGCCGGAGGAAATCGCGCGCTGCGTGACCTTTCTTGCCAGCGATGACGCGGGCTTCATCACCGGCTCGACGATCACGGCGAACGGAGGGCAGTACATCCTCGGTTAGCGCGCATTGTGATTAGGCCGTCATTGCCGGGCTTGACCCGGCAACCCAGGAATCGCGCTCTCCTCCACGGGATAGTGGATGCCTGTGTCGAGCACTTGCATGACGCGGCGCCTTTTGATGGGAAAACTGCTTTGGCGCCTACCGCGTCTCGCGCTTCGGCTGCGTGGCGGGGGGCGGCGCTTTCGCCCGCGTCTGCCGCGCGGCGATCGTCACGCCCGTGAGGATCAGCGCAAAACCGATCGCGTGCGACCACAGCGGCTGCTCACCGAGGATAACGATCGCCAGACCAGAGCCGAAAAGCGGGATCAAATGAAGGAACACGCCTGCCCTGTTGCTGCCGATCAGTTCGACCCCGCGCGTGTAGAAGACATAAGCAAGAATGCTTGGAAAAATCGCCACGTAGCCGATCGCGAGCAGCGCGTCCGTTGACAGAGTGAGCGAACGCACATAGGCGTGCTCCCAGGCGTGAAGCGGCCAGTTGACTATCGACGCGACGAGGAACATGCACGCCGCAAGGCTGAGCCAGTGGATCTGCGCCGGCCGCTTGCGCAGGAAAGCCGTGTAAACGCCCCAGACCGCCATCGCGCCGAGCACCCACAAATCGCCGCTGTTGATCTCAAGCTGCGTCAGCGCCTGGAGGTTGCCTTTCGTGATCACGATGATGACGCCGATCAGTGAAAGCCCGATGCCGACACCCTGGCGCGCGGTCAGCCGGTCAGTAAAAAACAGGAACGAAGCCAGCGCGATCATGACCGGCCCGGAGGAATTGATGATCAGCGCGTTGAGCGCGGGCGTAAAGTTCAGGCCGATATAAGTGAGCGTGTTGAAGCAGCCGGGTCCGACCGCGCCAAGAAACACCAGCCACGGCCATTGCCGGCGAATTTCAGGCCAGTCGCGGCGCAGGTGCGGCAAGGCAAACGGCAGAATGATCACGAATGCAAGTGTCCAGCGAATGGACGCAAGCGCGATGGGCGGAAAAAACTCATGCACGCCCCGGCCGAGTACGAAATTTCCGCCCCAGAACAGCGGTGTCAGCGTAAGCAGGATATAAGGCCGGTTGAATAGCCCGACGAAGGCACGCCTCGCGAGAGATGGTAGCTCGGTCGGGCTGGGTGATGGACCGTTCATGCTAATCGGCATACGCTATCGCTCCGGGCGCGTAAAGCCACGCGGCGTATGTCAAATTCACGTCTGGCGCATGCCGCTAGACCGGCTTTGGAGACAGGAAAATGGCCAATGTGGCAGTGGTCGGCTCGCAATGGGGCGACGAAGGCAAGGGCA
>CAYVFK010000155.1:0-5113 GCA_964450925.1 uncultured Hyphomicrobiaceae bacterium
CCGCCACTTCTGGCAGGCGGTTGCACTGGGTGCCGCGATGGTGCTGCCGTTCATCATCGGTCTGTCGTGGTGGATCGCGAAACCGATCAGCAGGTTTGCGCAGTTTGCGCGCGATCTCGCGGATGGTCAGACCGGGCCGCCGCCAGAGCATCACGAATATCGCGAAGCTGAGCAGCTTTCCGCCGCCCTGGCCCGGCTGCAATGCCGAATGGGCGCGTTGGACGCACAACAGCATGACGACCCGGAAATTCAAGCACTGGGAAGTGTCCGCAACGACCGTTCGCCCCCGCAATATGAGGCGCTTTCGTGAGGCCGGTCAGCGGATATTCTGGCTCTCGCGCATCTGCCGCGCCAGTTCCGCCGACGCGCTCGCTCGCGGCTTGGATAGCCCGGCGACCAGCGTGTAGACGGCGGGCGTAAGGAACAGCGTGAACACCGCGGCCAGCCCGAGGCCGCCGAAGATCACCCAGCCGATCGCGGTGCGCGATTCCGAGCCCGGCCCGGCGCTCAGGATCAGCGGGAGCCCGGCCAGCACTGTAGAGATCATGGTCATGGCGATTGGCCGCAGGCGCACGCTCGCCGCCTCGCGCGCGGCGTCGAACACACTTGCGCCGCGGTCGCGAAGCTGGTCGGCAAACTCCACAAGCAGGATGCCGTTTTTCGCCATGATCCCGATAAGCACAAGCACGCCGATCTGGCTATAGATGTTGATGGTCGTACCGGTGAGATAGAGCGCAAATACGGCCGCAGCGATGCCGAACGGCACGGTGATCATGATCACCGCAGCGCTGGTGATGCTCTCGAACTGGGCGACCAGCACGAGGAACACGACCAATAGGGCAATGGCGAAGGTGATGGCGATTTCCCGCGACGTCTCCTCCAGCGTCTTCGCCTCGCCGAGAAACAGCAAGCCGATGCCGGATGGAAGCTCAGCGTTCGCCAGCGCGCGCACCTGATCCACTGCTTCGCGCAATGGCAGCGAAGGCGACAGATCGGCGTCGATTTCGATCGCACGCCGCTGCGCATGACGATCGAGTTCTGCCGCGACGCCCTCCCGGCTGAACGAGATCATCTGGATGAGCGGAATCAGCTTGTCGTCGCGCGAGCGCACATAGAGATTGCCGAGATCCGATGGCTCGCTGATCGAGCCGGCGGACGATTGAAGGATGATAGGCACGGCCTGATCGTCGACGGTCAGTTCCGCCACCTCGAAGCCATCCACCAGTACGCGGATGGTGCTCGCCAGATCGGCGATGTCGACGTTCAGGTTGGCGGCGCGTTCACGGTCGATGTTCAGCGAGATTTGCGGCTGAGTTGCCTGATACTGAATCCGCGTGTTGCTCAAGCCGGGAATTTCAGCCTCCAGCTTACGCGCGAAATCGTCTGCTGCCGCCGCGATTGCGGGGTAATTGCTGCCCGTGAGCGCAATTTCCAGCCCGCCCGCGCCAGAACCGCGCAGCCCCAGGCTGTTGCCGCGCGAGATACGGCTGGTGAAGCTGGGGATGTCGTTGAGCGGGCCGCGAATCGTCGCCTCGATCTGTTGCTGGGTGCGGCCCCGGCCCTCCCATGGCGCCAGTGGCGCACTCAGATAGCCGCGGTTGAAGTCATAACGCCCGGTAATCGAAAACAGTCGCTCCACCGCGCCTTCCGCGATTAACGGATCAAAAACGCGCTCGGCTTTTTCGACTTGCAGATCCATGTAGTCCAGTCCGACGCCGTCCGGCGCCTGCAGCCAGACCGTGATTTCGCCCCGATCCTCCTGCGGAACCAGCTCTTCACCAAGAGTCTGGAACAAAACCAGCCCGATAGCGCCGACTCCGCAGGCCGCCGCCAGCACGATCAGAGGTGCGGCCAGCACCACGCTCATGATCCTGTCGTAGCCGCGCTGAACCAGCGTGCCCACGAAGCTGAGGCTCAACCGCCGGGTCTTGCCCCCACCAGCCATGGGCAAGCGCGAGGCGATCATCGGGCATAGCGTCAGCGCAACGAAGGACGAAATGATCACCGTCGCCGCGAGCATGAAGCCGAATTCGCGGAACAGCCGTCCGGCCGTGCTGGGCAGGAACGAAATCGGGACGAATACCGCCACCAGCGTGGCGGTCGTGGCCAGCACCGCAAAGAAGACCTGCTGCGTGCCGATCACGGCCGCCGCCTTGGCGCCAATGCCCTCCGCCTGCCTCCGCTGGATGTTTTCCAGCACGACGATAGCGTCATCGACCACAAGGCCTGTCGCCAGCACCAGCGCGAGCAGCGTGATGATGTTGATCGAGAAGCCGAACGCCCACAGCGCCGCGACCGCGCCGATCAACGCCACGGGAATGACGACGGCGGGCACCAGAGTTGCACGGAAGCGCCCGAAGAACAGCCATATGACACAGATAACGATGAGTGTGGCGAGCGCGAGTGAACCGAGCACCTCGGATATCGCGCCCTCGATGAACACTGAATCGTCTGACTGGATGGTGATCTCGACATCAGAGAGCCGCGTGTTCAGGTTTTCGACGGCGGCCCGGACGCCCGCGGCGATCTCGACCGTGTTAGACTTGGCCTGTCGGATGATTCCGACGCTCACGACGCTGCGTCCATCAAGGCGCACGCGCGAACTTTCATCCGCCGGGCCGAAATAGACCTCCGCGACATCGCCAAGCCGCACATTCTTGTTCAGCCGGAGATCCCGGATTTCGGACGGCTTCACGACCGAGGCGTTGGCGCGGACGAGCACCTCCTGCTGTGCCGATTCGAAGCTGCCTGCCGGCACGTCGTATCGTGCTGTGGTCAGCAAATCCGAGACATCGCGGATCGACAGGCCATAACTGGCAAGCCGATTGGGATCGGCAAGGACGCGCAGCACGCGCTCGCGCTCGCCGAACAGGCGTGCATCTGCCACGCCGTTCACCGCCAGCAGTTCCGGGACGATGTCGTCCTCGACGACGCGGGTCGTCTCCTCCACGGGCAGCGAGCCACTGGTGACGGCGAGGCGAAGGATCGGCCGCGCGTCGTCATCGGCCTTGACGACGGTGATGTTCTCCACCTCGTCCGGGAGGTCGCGCTGCGCCCGGGAAACCGCCTCGCGCACGTCGTTCGCCGCGTCGATCAGATCCGAATTGGGGCTGAACTCGACGCGGATGCGCAAATTGTTTTCCTCGCTGGAGGAGCGCACCTCCTTCACGCCGTTAACGCGCGCCACCGCGCGCTCCAGCACGCTGGTGACTTCCGCGTCAATGGTCTCGGGCGAGCCGCCAGGATAATTGGCGCGTACGCTGACCACCGGACGATCGACGTTGGGCAACTCGCGCACTTCAACGCCCATCAGCGCGCCAAGCCCGGCGATGATGATCAGCAGATTCAGGACCACAGCCAGATAAGGGCGTCGGACGCTAAGTCCGGGAAGACCGCTTCCATACTCCTTCACAGTCCGGCCCCCTCTTCTGCGATAGCGTCGGGCCGCTCGAAGCTGACAGGACGTCCGGGCCGCAGGCGCTGCGTGCCTTCAACCACGACGAGAGCGCCGGCTGCAAGGTCGCCATCCACCAGCACACGGCCTCGCGAGCGCTTGACGACCGATACGGCGACCTTCTGCGCCTCGCCTTCCTTCACGGTCCAGACATAGGCGCCGTCACGATCGTAAAGCAGCGCAAGTTCTGCGACGGCGGGATATTCGCCGCGCTCCAGCGACAGATTGACGGTGAAAGACATGCCGCCGCGGAGCACATCATTGGGGTTTTCCAGCGCGGCGCGAAGGCGTACGGCGCGGGTCTGTGGATCGACGCGGCTGTTGATCTGGGTGATGCGACCATCTAAGCGCCGCCCGCTCAAGCCGGCGGTGGTCGCCGTGATCGGGTGTCCGATGCGGATGCGCTCGAGGTGGATTTCCGGGACATCGAACTCTACAAGAATGACGCTGCGGTCATCGAATGTCGTGATTGCGGTCGTGTCAGAAACCCTGTCGCCCTCCTCGACCTGCGGGATGCCGACGATGCCGTCGAATGGCGCGCGAATGGTTCGTTCCGCCAGCGCTTCCTTGGCCTGCTCCAGTTCGAGTTCGGCGGTGCGCAACTCCGTGCGGGTCGTGTCGACTGTCGCCGCGGCGATGGCGTTGCGCTTGATCAGTTCTTCGTAGCGATCCAGTTTGCGCTGTGCTTCGGCGCGCTTCGCCTCGGCGATAGCGACCGCGATCCGTTCCTTCGCGTCGTCGAGCCGGAGAATGACATCGCCCGTCTTGAACTTGTCGCCGGCCTCGAAATCGAGCTGCGACACGATGCCTGAAACCTCGGGGTAAATCGTGATCGACTTGTGGGCGCGGCCGTCGCCTATCGCCTGCACGCGGTCCACCGCGCGTTGAACGGATACGGCTTCCACGATCACCGGCAGCGCGCCAGCGCCGCGGCGGCTGCGGCGATCTTCTGGAGCTTCGCGCCCAAACGAGATTCCGGTCAACTCGGAGATATGCGCGCGTTGATGCCAGGCCGCATAGCCGGCGCCGCACAGAAGAGCGACGATGAGAAGCTGTTTCCAGATCGCCACTTGTTGCTTCATTCGGTTGGCGCTCTCCTCGTTCTTGCGACCTGACAGACATTCATAATGGGCCTGCTGGCGCCATTCGTCCAATGTCTTGCACTACGCCCGAGGACGCCGGAGGCCATCGGAACGGTCCAGTTTTGGGTTGGTATACCTGTACGGCAGATGAACGACGCCAGATGCGTGGGAGTTTGCATCACGCCTTTACGCTACACTCTACGTGCTCGTGCAGCGATGTTGTAACAGGCGCTTGACGCCGGCTGTTACGGAATGATCGGCGCAAGGTATTTTGTGCGAGAGTGGGCCGAAAATAGCCGGATCTGAGTGGCCGCTCCAGTCAACACATGGACGTGCGGAAACGGTTATTCGCCGCTTCAGCGCTCTTCATCCGTTCTCGCCTGTGTACAGCGGTCGAGCAGATAGGCGATCGAGCGATAGTGCCGCCCGCTGTGCTGCGCCAGACCGATCTCGCAGGTGCGGCTTGAGGAAAAGCCTTCCGCGCAATCCTCCGGCAAGGTTTCCGCGAGCGTTCGCAGCGCGCTGGCGTTCAACTCGGGATAGGTAAAGCCACGATCGCCCGACCAGCCGCAGCATC
>CAYVFK010000156.1:0-5069 GCA_964450925.1 uncultured Hyphomicrobiaceae bacterium
CCATCGCTGATCTCGACCACCACAACATCCGCCGCGTGCTTTGCCCCGCGCGAAATCGTGAAAGCCCCGGCGATCGGCCAGCTCTGCGTGCACACCCTGACCGTGCGGCCGTACCCCAACGAAATGATTTCCATGGGCCTGCTTGTTCGCGCGGATCCCGCGCGTGTCAAGACAAAGCCGCGATTGCCAAGCGCGAGAGGCGGCGGTAGGTTTGCACGCGAAAATGGCAGCCAAGCCAAGCGCGCAAGACGGAGCCGGACGCGGGCATGACGGCGGTGACCTCAACGCAAGACCGGGATGGCGCGAAGCGCGCACATTTCGCCCGCTACTCAAGCGAGGATGTCGCGACAGTCTTGCTATCTGGCGACTGGACCGTGAGGATGCTCACGCGTATCGAAGCCAACCTCGCTACCGCGATGCCCAGCCCGCCGGGCGTTAAGGGCCGCCCGCTCGATCTTGATCTCGGTGATCTGGACGCGCTCGATACCGCCGGCGCATGGCGGTTGTTGAAACTCATGCACGACCTCAAGGCCGCGGGATACGAGGTCACACTCCGGCGGGTCCGCGAGTCGCATCGCAAGCTGCTGCGCGAAATCCATGCACGGCGATCGGTGCAAGAGGCTCCCGCGCTCCCGCGTCCCGGCTTGGTCGAGGTGTTCGGTAAGACGGTGCGCGCCGCCAGTGGCCTGTTTCGCGATGCAGCCGCGCTAACGGCTTTTCTTGGGGCGGCGACGGCGGTGTTCGCGCGTCTGGCGTTGAAGCCGTGGCGGTTCCGCGCCGTCTCGTTCATCCATCACCTGGAGCACGCCGGCCTACGCGCCATCCCGATCATTTCGCTGATCTGCTTTCTGATCGGCGCGGTGATCATGCAGCAAAGCATCGTGCAGCTGCGCTATTTCGGTGCGGAGACATTCTCGGTAAACATGCTTGGCGTACTGGCCCTGCGAGAGGTCGGCATCCTGCTTGTGTCAATCATCGTCGCGGGCCGCTCGGCCTCCGCCTTCACAGCCGAGATTGGCACCATGAAGATGCGCGAGGAAATCGACGCCATGCGCACCATGGGGATCGACCCGATGGAGACGCTGGTGATGCCGCGCCTGCTGGCGTTGCTGGTGGCGATGCCGCTGCTGGTGTTCTGGGGCGATCTCATGTGCCTGGCGGGCGGCGCGTTCATGGCCTGGGTGTATCTGGGTTATGACATGGACGTCTTTGCACAGCGCCTGCATGACGCCATCAACCTGCGCCATTTCCTGGTTGGTCTGGTGAAAGCGCCGTTCGCCGCGCTGATTATCGCGCTGGTGGGCTGCCTGGAGGGGCTACGGGTTCAAGGTAGCGCCGAATCGCTTGGCATGCAGGTCACGCGCGCCGTCGTTAAGGCCATTTTCCTCGTTATCGTGATGGATGCGGTGTTCGCGATCTTCTTGTCAGCCGCAGGGTATTGAAACGAATGAGCCAGGCCGAAGTCACCCCGCTCGCGGGCAGCGCAGCGCAGCGCGCCAGGAAACCATCACAAGAAGTGGTCATCCGCGTGCGCGGTCTGCGAAAGCGCCTTGGCGGCCAGCAGATTTTCGATGGCCTCGATCTGGACGTTTATCGCGGCGAGATCCTGGGCATTGTTGGCGGCTCCGGCACTGGCAAGTCCGTCATGCTGCGCTGCATTACCGGGCTTCTAAAGCCCGATGCGGGTCAGATCAGCATCTTTGAGACAAACACGACGGGCCGGAAAGCGAAGCATCGGCTGGCACGCACGAATTGTTGGGGAGTGCTGTTTCAAGACGGCGCGCTGTTTTCTTCGCTTTCGGTGCGCGAGAATATCGAAGTGCCGATGCGCGAGCAGCTTGGCCTGCCGCCTGCCGTGCGCCTTGAACTGGCGATGCTCAAGCTGGCCCTGGTGGGCCTTCCGGCGGATGCAGCAAACAAGTACCCTTCGCAGCTTTCGGGTGGTATGCGCAAACGCGCCGGTCTGGCGCGCGCGCTGGCGCTTGATCCGCAGATCGTTTTTCTTGACGAGCCGACGTCCGGCCTCGATCCGATCGGCGCGGAGGCCTTCGACCGGCTCATCCTGAGCTTGCAACAGACGCTCGGCCTGACTGTGTTCATGATCACGCATGACCTCGACAGCATCTTCACAGCCTGCGATAGGGTTGCGGTGCTGGCTGACCGTGTGATCGCCCGCGAAGGCGCACCGTCGGAGCTGGTGGACAACCCGGCGCATCCCTGGGTGAAAGAATATTTTTGCGGTGAGCGCGCCCGTGTGCACCGCGGCCACAAAGGTGTCGATTGATGGAAACGCGTGCGAGCCACGTTCTGATAGGTCTGTTTGTCGTCTCGCTACTCGGGCTCGGCTTTGCCTTCGTCTACTGGGTGAACAACTCGGCTGGCGGCGCGGGCGCCCAGCGATACCACGTGATTTTTGACGGCTCCGTGCAGGGGCTGGGCGGCGGCAGCGCGGTGTTGTTC
The DNA here is from genome assembly GCA_964450925.1 of uncultured Hyphomicrobiaceae bacterium. Classification (GTDB taxonomy): domain Bacteria; phylum Pseudomonadota; class Alphaproteobacteria; order Rhizobiales; family Rhodomicrobiaceae; genus Dichotomicrobium. Next base: position 2,461 of record CAYVFK010000156.1, read on the forward strand.
AACGGCATCCGCGTGGGCGAGGTCGATAGTCTCGAAATCATACCAGAGGACACGGCAAAGGTGCGCGGGCTGATCTCGGTGAAACCCTCCACACCGGTTCGCGAGACATCGCGCGCCAAGATCGTGCAGCAGGGGTTGGCCGGCGTCGTCGCGCTGGAGATCACGCCGGGCGTACCGGGTTCGCCGCCGCTGCGCGCGCAAGCCGAAGAACGGTTCCCGATAATCTATGCGGATGTGGCTTCATCCAAATCGCTGCTGAGCGCTGCGCCTGAGGCGCTAGGCGAGGTGCGCGCGCTGATTCGGCGTCTGAACGACCTCGTGGTCGCGAACGAGCAGGCAATCGGTCAAACCATTAAGAACGTCGAGAGCTTTACGGCAACGCTGAGCACCCATAGCGAAGATGTCAGCGTCATCGTGAAGAATGCTCGCGACGTGTCCGAACGCGTTTCGAGGATGGCAACGAATCTGGAATCAACCATCGAGAAATTCTCGAAGTATGTCGCTGATGACGAGGATTCTGTTGTGGCCGAGGCGCAACAAGCGGCGCAATCCTTTCGCCAGCTTGCCGAGAAGCTGGATCGCTCACTGGGCGATCGCGCCGACGAACTGACCGTTTCAGCCGAGCGCGGGATCCGCCAATTCGAGCTTTTCATGAGAGATGGCAGGCGTTTAGCTGACAGCCTCGACAGGGTGGTGCGAAAACTGGAGGAAAATCCGCAGCAGATGCTGCTCGGCGGCTCGCAAGTGCCGGAGTATCAGCCTTCGCAATAGCAGATTGAACATCGCGGCTCAGGATAGTACCCCTTAGGCGTACGGGAGTCGGGATTGTGGTGGAGATCTGCGCGATCAATGCGTGCTGGGCGTAACATAATCGGCCTGTGTCTGGCGCTGGTCATGGGCGGCTGCGCCCTTGCCTTGGATGGCACGCCGCCGCAGACGTATGACCTGATTGCGCCAGAGGTGACCGCCGCGCGAGGGCAGCCGCTCCCGATCCAACTCGTGGTGCGGACCCCGTCCACGGTGCGCGCGCTCGATACGGAGCGCATTCTAGTGCGCCCCGAGAATGAGCGGATCAGTTATTATCCCAACGCCGCCTGGAGCGATCGGTTGCCCCGCCTCGTGCGCGCCCGGCTAAGCGAGGCGCTGGAGGACAGCGGCCATTTCCGTGCCGTCGTTACCGAGGATGACCGCGTGACCAGCAGCTATTCGCTGCAGACCGCAATCCGCGCCTTCGAAATGTCGGTCAACGGCAAACCGCCGGAAAGCCATGTCGTGGTTTCCGCGAAGATCGTCGACGAGCGTGCCGGAAAAGTGGTCGCCAGTCGCCAATTCGAGTCGCGCGTTCGGGCCGGGTCGGATTCGGTGAGCGAAGGTGTTGCGGCAATTACCACGGCGTTTCATGATGTCAGCCGGGAGCTGTTGCGTTGGATGACCAACGGCAGCCAGCGCTCGCGGCTGGGCGCAGGCTCTTAAGCGCCGCCACAGATTCACCGGAGACAGCCATGAATATCGGCGAGGCGGCGCGCGCAAGCGGTGTGCCGGCAAAGACCATCCGCTATTACGAGGACATCGGCCTGATTGGCCCGGCGCAGCGCGGTGCGAACGGGTACCGCGACTATTCGGAGGCTGACGCGGAGCTGTTGCGGTTCATCCGGCATGCGCGCGCTGTCGGCTTTAGCATCAAGGAGTGCCGCGCGCTCCTGGCGCTCTACCGCGACCCAAACCGCCACAGCCGCGACGTGAAGGCGCTGGCGCAGGCGAAGATCGCCGAGATCGACCGCAGGATTGTTGAGTTCCAGCACATGCGCGCCGAACTGGCGGCGCTGGCGGCGGCGTGTCCGGGCGATGACGATCCCGACTGCGCGATCCTGCAGGAGCTAGCCGGCGCGGAGGACTGAGGCCGCTAGTGGTGATTGTGATCCAGAGATGCCTTTTGGCGGGTGCTGCTTGGTGAAGCACATGTCTCATCGGATCACTAGCTTCGGCAAGCCGTGAGTGAGAATTGCGATGATTAAGATCGAACTCGTGAATGTGCTCAGCACCTCAGAAAGAACAGAAGCAAATGCACCTCTCGATCAACATTCACGCGCGCTCGGTCATGTATGGGATCCAGAACCGCTCAACCTTATTCTTCGCGAGGAGCTTTGTGTAATGGGCGGGTTGCTCGCCGAAACACAGTTTGGATGGATGTATGTCCGCGCGCTTTCTGTCGCCGCACATCTGCGCGGGCAAGGTTACGGCCGCGCTCTTATGGAAGCCGCGGAGGCTGAAGCAGCAGCACGTGGCTGTCATGCTGTATGGCTCGACACGTTCTCCTATCAGGCCCCTGATTTTTATCAGCGGTTGGGTTATGTCGAGTTTGGGCGGCTAAACGATTTTCCACCGGGTCAGATGCGAATTTTCTTTCAGAAGCGACTGCCCGACCGACGCTAGACAAGTTTCAAACTGGCCTAAGCCGTTAGATCCCGCCGCTCCGGGCCGGACTGTACGATCGCCATTTGCTCCGCCGGAAACGGCCCGATGAGCGCCCGCGCCTCCTCCGCCGTGCCGTTCAGCCAGCAGTCCCACTCGTCCGGCCGCGTCAGCATCACCGGCATCCGGCTCGGGTG
>CAYVFK010000157.1:0-5064 GCA_964450925.1 uncultured Hyphomicrobiaceae bacterium
AGAGCGATCGAAGGAGATCACAAATGAAACTGGTGACGGCTGTCATCAAGCCTTTCAAGCTCGACGAGGTGCGCCAGGCGTTGACCTCGCTAGGCGTTGAAGGTTTGACCGCCACGGAAGTCAAGGGATACGGACGCCAGATGGGGCACACCGAGATCTACCGTGGCGCCGAGTATGAAGTGACTTTCCTGCCGAAGATCAAGATCGAGGTGGCTGTGGACGACGCGATGGCTGACAAGGTCGTCGAAGCGATTCAGTCCGCCTCGAAGACCGGCCAGATCGGCGATGGAAAGATCTTCGTGATGCCGGTGGAACAGTCTGTGCGCATCCGCACGGGCGAATCCGGCGCGGAAGCACTGTAAAGGTTGGGGTGAAATCATGAATCAACTGAAGAAATTTCTCACGCTGGGCGGTGTCGCGTCGTTCGGCGCTTTGTTATTCGCGCATCCAGCACTGGCGCAGGAGGCAGCCGAGGCGTCGCCGCTTGTGCCTGCAGATGGCATTTTTGTGTTCAACACGCTGCTGTTCCTGATCGGCGGCTTCCTCGTGATGTGGATGGCCGCTGGCTTCGCGATGCTCGAAGCTGGACTGGTCCGCAGCAAGAACGTCACCATGCAATGCACGAAGAACATCGCGCTCTACTCTGTCGCGGGCCTGATGTTCTGGATCGTCGGCTACAACTTGATGTATGACGGCGTCGACGGCGGCTATCTGGGCAGCTTCACGCCGAAGCTTATCCCCGACCCGGCCACCGAGACCGCGGGCGACGGCTATGCCGCGGCCTCCGACTGGTTCTTCCAGATGGTGTTCTGCGCCACCGCCGCGTCGATCGTATCCGGCACGGTCGCAGAGCGCATCAAGATTTGGCCGTTCATCATTTTTGTGGTCCTTCTGACCGGCTTCATCTATCCGATCCAGGGTGCTTGGCAGTGGGGCGGCGGCTGGCTGTCCGAACTCGGTTTCTCCGACTTCGCGGGCTCGACGCTGGTGCACTCGGTCGGGGGCTGGGCGGCGCTCACGGGCGCGATCATCATCGGCGCACGCAAGGGCAAATATGGCCCCGGCGGGCAGATCAACCCTATGCCGGGCTCCAACCTGCCACTCGCCACGCTTGGCACCTTCATCCTCTGGCTTGGCTGGTTCGGCTTCAATGGCGGCTCGCAGCTCGCGATGGGCACTATTGCGGACGCGTCATCGGTGGCCAAGATCTTCGTCAATACCAACCTGGCGGCTGCGGCCGGCGTGGTCGCTGCGCTGATCCTGACGCAGATCATGTATGGCAAGGTCGATCTGACCATGGCGCTGAATGGTGCGCTCGCCGGTCTGGTGTCGATCACCGCTGAACCGCTCACCCCGTCTCCGGTCATGGCAATCCTGATCGGCTCGATCGGCGGCGTGATTGTGGTCTTCTTCGTGCCACTGCTCGACAAACTGAAGATCGATGATGTCGTGGGCGCGATCCCGGTCCACCTTGTCGCGGGCATCTGGGGCACGATGGCGGTCCCGATCACGAACGGCGATGCCAACTTCGTCGCTCAGGCCATTGGCGTTGGCGCGATCGGTGCATTCGTCATTGTCACCAGCTCGGTTGCATGGCTGATCCTCAAGTTCTCGGTCGGGCTGCGACCAAGCGAGGAGGCCGAATACAATGGGCTCGACGCCAGCGAACTGGGCCTCGAAGCCTATCCGGAGTTCGGCACAGGCAGCCAGCGGATGTAACGCCTCCGCGCCGGGGCGTCGGGCAGATGCCTGACGCCCCCGGTTCGCCCTGTGGGCAGGCCAGCGACGCTTCTCCCGATCCTGCCAACATGCTCTTCCTGCCCACGCTCCTGACTGCCCGGGACTTCGCGTCCCGGGCTTTTTTCGTCCAACTCGATTTCCAATCGCCCAAAACGTCTTTCCGACCGTCAGAGTATGCGGCGGTTAAGCATCTGTTTAGGCTCGCAAAGCATCCTTTCACGATCACATCAGCGATTCGCACAGGTGCGGCGCGCGGCGCAGGTCGGCGCGATGCGAACCACTGCGGCTTCAAGGGGGCGATCGGGATGAACGCAGGCAACTTCATTTATCGCAGCGCAGCGATGGCAGAATTGGTCGCGCAAGCCCAAAAAGCGGCGCACGCTCAGGCTAACGCGCTTATCGAGGGCGCGCCGGGTATCGGAAAGGCAGCTCTCGCGCGCTTCATGCATGAGACTGCTCAAGGCAACAACCTGGTGTGCGTCTCCTGCGCGGCTGGCGACAATCCAGCCGAGGCGCTGGCCTCGCATGCGCAAAGCGGCGCAACACTTCTGTTGCATGATATCGGTGAGTTGAGCGCGCCTTTGCAGGCGGAACTGGCTATGGCCTTGCGCAGCGAGACGCGTGCCTGGATCATCTCGGCAAGCGCGCGCAACCTGTCAGACGCGGTGGCGGCGGGCACGTTCCGCGCGGACCTCTATTGCCGGCTGGCGGTCGTCGAACTGGAAGTCCCATTACTTGCCGGAAGGCCGGAGGACGTTTCCGCGCTTGCCGCGCATTTCGCCGACATGTTCGCCACCATGCACGATGTGACGCCGCACAGCTTGACGCCTGACGCGCTCGACAAGCTCGCCCGCCACAGTTGGCCCGGAAACGTCCGCGAACTGGAAAATGTCATGTACCGCGCCGTGCTGTTCGCCGAGGGCGAGACGATCGGCGCCGAGGACGTCAACATCGCAGCTGCCTTGGTTGACGAAAGCAATTCGCGATCCGATACGCTTGTCGGACGCACTGTCGCAGATGTCGAGCGAGAGTTGATCCTGCAGACGCTGCGCCACTGCAGCGGCAACCGCACGCAGGCCGCGGCGCTGCTTGGCATTTCGGTGCGGACCCTGCGCAACAAGATCCGGCAGTATCATGACGAAGGCACGGAGGTGCCGGCGTTCTCCCGGGCGGCTTGAGCGCGATTTATCCGAAAAGTGCGCGGCGGTTTTCGGATAAATCGCGCTTTATTCAATCGCACCGCGCGCGCGCAGCTCAGCCTGGTGCATATCCGTTTCCGCGTCTTGGTCGTCCAGCGGAGGAAGCTGCAACTCGTCCTCCCCAGCATCAGCCTGTTGCAGACGCGGATCCCAGGGGCTCTGCTCGGTCATCGCATCACCGCCAAGGCGGCATTGGGACGGCTCCAACAACCACAGCTCGACACTGGTCTCCAACTCCTGCGCAACGCCATCCGGCAGGGCAAGATTGCGGGTAGCGACAACCGTATTGTCGTTGTGCGGATAAAACTGCACCTGGAACACCTCAGTGCGCTCAGGCTCCAGACGGGAAATGCTGATGACGGACGGACCATCAGCTGCCTCCACCGTCGGCATTGTGAAGGTATAAGCGTCCCTCAGCGGCCCCATCGCGCCAAACCAGCAGTTACCGATTTGGCTTGCAAACTGTGTGCGCACGGCATCGGGCGTCCCAAACACCAGTCGTTGAGCCTCCGCCGCCTCGTGGACCGGCATCCTCTCATCATTTGTGGCGCACCCCTGCGAGAGCAACGCGGCAGACAAGATGAAACCCATGTACAACGTGCGCAAACGCCGTACCCCCCATACCTAAAACAATCACACCCCCGGCGATCAGGAAAGTACGCCAGATGATGACCGAATTATGGGGCGGTGCAAGGCGGTAAACGCGAAGCGTTAACACATCTCGTGGGTGTGGCGCGGGGGCTACGCGTTACCGCGCTCGGGCGCATCGCAGCCGGCGCCGCCACGCACCCAACGTGCAACGTCGGCGCGCAGGATGTTGGCCAGGTCGTCGTCGAAGCGCTTGTTGGTGCTGCGGACCAGAGAGCCGCCGCCCTGAGGCGTGATTTTTACCTCAAATGCGTGCGGGCCGTATTTGCGGCCTGGCACCTCCTTGAACACGTCGATTTCAGCTTCAGCAGATTGTCCCGGTTTCGCCTCGGCGCGGAAACCGTGCCCGGGGAGGCGCGGGTCTTGCGGGCCGAGCCAGCAGCGGCGAATCTGACGAGCGAGACGGACATAGACGTTCACAGGCGTATCGTCAGAGACCACCGAGAGTGGCGCGACCGCCTGCGCCGACAAGTTGATGTCCGGAAGCGCAGCCAGCAGCCCACCTGTTCGCGGGCTCTCCACCTCCACTGTGCGGCGGCTGGGAAGCGGAGGAGGGCCGGCATTGTCGGCCCGCGTCGTTTGCGAACGCGGCGCGAGACTACCGGTTGCGCCGTCAAACAGCGCGCTGGTCTGGGCGCAGCCGGACAACAGTGCCGCTGACAGCGCGAGGGCCGCCAATCTCCCAAAAATCGTCTTTCGCGCCAGCACGGTACCCTGACCCCGACCTGTCCCACGCGCACAGCATTGGGACAGCCGCGCGGCAGTGTCAACGCAACGCGGCTGCGCCTGGGCAGTTTTGCACGGGCTGATGCGTATTGATCGCGCGCGCGGCTCAGTCTCGTTCCAGCGCCATGCTTCCGGGGAACCGATCATCGCCACCGCCACGGCGCGATCGCAAGCCATCGCGCGCAGCAAACATTTCAGCGGTCTCCAGTTCCGCGCGCATCTGCTCCAGCTTGGCGCGCTCGTCTTCCAGCTTGGCGTTCAGGTCGCGGATCGATTCCAGCAGGTTGTCGCGCCGCTGCCGCGCCGCCTTGGCATAGATCGGATAGGCGAAATGTTTGGGGTCGGTGATGCCCGAGCGCTGCTCTTCGTAGCGCAGTTGCCGCTCCAACTCGTCCGCGACGCGAGTGAAGTCCTCAATCATGACCTCGATGTCGGCCACTTTCTGCTGACGCTCTTCGACTTCGAAACGGCGCGAGCGGAAGTTGCGCTGACGTGACGGCATATTGGTCCTCGTCTTGCCTGGAGCGGTTTGTGTTTAGACTGAACAAGCAAACCGCTCGTGTTCTGCGATCTTGCGCGCGAGTCATCGGGAAGGCCGGGCGCCCGCTTCCCGGAATGCGCTTGATCGGTAAGCTGAAGTCCCACTCGATGCGCGGCTCCCGGACAAGCCGCCTTGCCTCGCCCAGAGCTTAGGCACGGCAAATTAATCGCCGGTAAATCAAGCCCCGTGACTCAGATGACACAGTTTCGC
>CAYVFK010000158.1:0-5033 GCA_964450925.1 uncultured Hyphomicrobiaceae bacterium
AAATCGCGCACGCGCCTACCGGCATCGGTGAGTTCGACCGCGTGCTCGGCGGCGGGCTGGTGCCCGGCTCAGCGGTGCTGCTGGGCGGTGATCCCGGCATCGGCAAATCCACGCTCCTGCTCCAGACCGCCGCGGCCATTGCACAGGCCGGGCACAACGCGCTCTACTTCTCGGGCGAGGAAGCCGCGGACCAGATCAGCTTGCGTGCTGAGCGCGTTGGCGTTGCCTCTGCCCCGCTGCGCGTGGCAGCGGAAACGAATGTCGAGCGCATCCTCGCCACCATTGACGCCGAGGGCCGCGCGGATTTCATCGTCATCGACTCGATCCAGACCCTATGGTCCGACACGCTGGAATCCGCGCCCGGCACGGTCAGCCAGGTCCGCGCCTCGGCCCAGGCGCTGATCGCCCATGCCAAACGCAGCGGATGCGCACTGTTCCTGGTCGGCCACGTCACCAAGGACGGTCAGATCGCCGGGCCGAAGGTGGTTGAGCACATGGTCGACACAGTGCTGTATTTTGAAGGCGACAGCGCCCAGCATTACCGGCTGCTCCGCTCGGTCAAGAACCGCTTCGGGCCCGCCGGAGAGATCGGTGCGTTCGAGATGCGTGGCAGCGGCCTGCACCCGGTCTCAAATGCCTCGCAGCTCTTCCTGGGCGAGCGCGGCGAAAACGCGCCTGGCGCGGCGGTCTTCGCCGGGGTGGAGGGCACGCGCCCGCTGCTCGTCGAGATCCAGGCGCTGGTCGCGCCCACCGTCTTCCCCTCCCCGCGCCGCGCGGTCGTCGGATGGGACGCAAACCGGCTGGCGATGCTGCTGGCGGTGCTCGAAGCGCGCTGCGGTCTCCGTTTGAGCGGGCACGACGTGTATCTCAACGTGGCGGGGGGCTTGCGCGTCGGCGAACCCGCTGCCGACCTTGCTGTGGCTGCCGCCCTGATATCGGCACTTTCCGACGTTGCACTCCAGGTGGATTGCGTTTATTTCGGTGAAGTCAGTTTGTCCGGCGCGATCCGGACGGTACGCCAATCCGATACAAGACTGCGTGAAGCAGCCAAGCTGGGGTTCGGCGCAGCCGTTGTGCCGGCGTCTGCCGAAATCGATGAGTCCTCATGCGCGCTGCAATTGGCGCGTATGGGACATCTTAAGGGGCTGGTTGAGGGGCTGGCCGCGTAACACGCCGGCGCGTAGGCCGCCAATGCGTTTCACTTCCGTTTGGAGCCGTGACGACGGGCCGGGCGCGCCGTCGCGCATGGAGAGGGGTTTTGCGGGCAATGCCGATTCAATGGCTCGATGTCATCCTGATCGTGATCATGTTCATCTCAGCGTTTCTCGCGATGCTGCGCGGGTTGACACGAGAGATGCTATCTATTGTTTCCTGGGCGCTTGCCGCCGTGGCTGCGCTGTTCGCCTACCCGGCGTATCGGGAGACGGCGCGGCAATATATAGAACCACCGATGCTGGCCGATGGCGTTCTGATTGGCACGGTATTTATTATAACGCTGATCGTGGTCAGCCTGATCACCGTGCGAATTTCGGATTACATCCTCGATAGCCGCGTCGGCGCGTTCGACCGCACGCTCGGCTTCGTGTTCGGTCTGGCCCGCGGCCTGATCCTTGTGGTCATCGCTTACGAGCTGATGAGCATGCTGGTGCCCAAAGAGACCCACCCGCGCTGGGTGCTGGAGGCGCGGTCGCTCGAGGTTATCGAGAGCACTGGCTCGGCCATTATCTCGTTGTTGCCCGACAATCCGGCCTCGGTATTCCGCGAAGAGGGCGACCCAGGTTAAGCGCCTGCTCGCGCGGGAGGCGTTACACTCGCTTGTTGAAGCGTCACGAAACTGGCATTTCGGCATTGCGCGCCATGCAACAATGCGCATATTGAAAGGAACAATGCCGGGCCGCGCGCGGTCCGCAGCTCCAATGGGCAATGGAGCTTGCCAGATGGCCAGTGAGACTTTCCTTGACGACGACAAACTCCGCGAGGAGTGCGGCGTGTTCGGCATCTTCGGCCATGAGGATGCTGCTCCGCTGACCGTGTTGAGCCTACATGCGTTGCAGCATCGCGGGCAGGAGGCGGCCGGTATCGTCACCTATGATGGCGAGCATTTCCATTCCGAGCGCCGGCTTGGCCTTGTCGGCGACCAGTTCACCAAGAAATCCGTCGTGGACCGTCTCAAAGGCCACGCCGCTGTGGGGCATGTGCGCTACTCGACCACAGGCGAAACAGCAATCCGGAATGTCCAGCCGCTGTTTGCCGATCTATCGGTCGGCGGCTTCGCGCTTGCGCACAACGGCAATCTCACCAACGCACTCAAGATTCGCCGAGAGCTGATCGCGTCTGGCGCCATCTGCCAGTCCACCTCTGACACAGAGGTGATCATGCATCTCGTGGCGCGCAGCCGTAAAGAGCGCCTCGTCGAACGGCTCATCGACGCGCTTTTGCAGATCGAAGGCGGCTATGCGCTGGTCGCGGTCACGAACAAAAAGCTTATTGGCGCGCGCGATCCGCTCGGCCTGCGCCCGCTGGTGCTTGGCAAGCTTGAAGATGCGTATGTCTTCGCGTCGGAAACCTGCGCGCTCGATATCATCGGAGCGGAGTTCGTGCGTGAAGTCGATAATGGCGAGGTCGTTGTCGTCACCAAGGACGGCATCGAGAGCCATCGGCCGTTCCCGCCGCGCGAGCCGCGCCCGTGCCTGTTTGAATACATCTATTTCGCCCGCCCCGACTCAATCATAAGCGGGCGAAGCGTTTATGAAGTGCGCAAGAAATTCGGCGAACAGCTCGCCATCGAATCGCGCGCCGATGCAGATGTCGTCGTGCCCATTCCGGATTCCGGCGTGCCCTCTGCCATTGGCTATGCGCAGCAGTCCGGCCTGCCCTTCGAGCTTGGCATCATCCGGAACCAATATGTCGGACGCACCTTCATCGAGCCGGAGCAGCGCATCCGCAAGCTGGGTGTAAAGCTCAAGCACAGCGCCAACAGCGCCGCCATTCGCGGCAAGCGCATCGTGCTCATTGATGACAGCATCGTGCGCGGCACCACTTCGATCAAGATCGTGCAGATGATGTATGAAAAAGGTGCGGCGGAAGTGCATCTGCGCGTTGCGTGCCCGCCAATCATCTATCCCGACTTTTACGGTATCGACACGCCTGAAAAAGCCAAGTTGCTAGCCTCTCATCATTCGCTTGACGAGATGCGTGACTTCATTGGCGTGGAAACCCTTGCGTTCTTGTCCGTCGACGGGATCTACCGTGCGCTCGGATATGATGGACGCGATCCAGCCAACCCGCGCTTTGCCGACCACTACTTCACGGGTGACTACCCCACGCCCCTCGTCGATCAGGACGATAATCAGCCACATCGCCAGCTTTCCCTGCTGGCAGAAGCAAGCTGAGCCAACACCGTATGTCAGAAGAGGTCTCGCAGCAGGGAACGGCCGGACGGTTGGCCGGGCGCACAGCCGTCATTACTGGCGCGTCGCGCGGGATCGGACGTGCGGTGGCGCTGGGTCTAGCGCGCGAGGGGGCGCATGTTATCGCCATCGCGCGGACCAAGGGCGCGCTGGAGGAACTCGACGACGAGATCCGGGCTGAAGGCGGCGCCTGTTCGCTGATCACGCTCAACCTCAAGCATAGCGATAAAGTCGATGCGCTGGGACCAACGCTTTACCAACGCTGGCAGCATATCGACATATTCGTCGCGAATGCGGGCGTGCTCGGCACGTTGACGCCGGTGGCGCATATCCAGGACCGCGATTGGGATGAAGTCATCGCCATCAACCTTTCTGCCAATATGCGCATGATCCGCACGCTCGACCCGCTTTTGCGCCGCTCCGACGCAGGCCGCGCGATTTTCGTCTCATCAGGGGTTGCAACGGCCCCGCGCGCGTACTGGGGGCCCTATGCCGCCACGAAAGCCGCGCTCGAGACGCTCGCAATGACATACGCAGCGGAAACCGCCTCGACGCCCGTGCGCGTCAATATCGTCAATCCTGGGCGCACCCGCACGGCGATGCGCGCAGCCGCGTACCCCGGCGAAAACCCGGCGAAGCTGAAAGCCCCGGAAGCCGTCGTCCCGCTGTTGGTCGATCTTGCCAGCCCGGACTGCGAGGTCACGGGCGAACGCTTCGATTACACCGCGCATTCGCAGACCAGCGGCTAATCTCAGCTTGGGATCTCAATCACCATGCCGTCATAGGCCGGCTCGATGCCGCGCGGGAGTTCGCGCGTGAGCGCGTTGAAGTCCAGATCGTTATGCATGTGCGTGAGCACGGCGCGCGGCACCTCTAGCCGACGAATCCATTCCACGGCCTGCTCCACGGTGAAATGCGCCGGGTGCGCGGGCGCATGACGCAGTGCATCTACCACCCAGATATCCAACCCATCCACCAATGGCAGCGACGTGTCAGGCAGTCCGCTGATATCGCTTGAATACGCAAGCCCGCCGACGCGGAAGCCGAGCGAAACGATGTTGCCGTGAAGCTGCGCAAAGGGCATCGCTTCAACCGGCCCACCAGCCCCGTCGATCCGCACCATCTTCCCCGGCCGGATCGTGTGAGGGCGCAGGATCGGTGGATAGGCGCTACCGTCAGGCGCGTGGAAGCAATAGTAGAAGCGGTGCTCAAGCGCCGCGCGCGTCACTTCGTCGCAATAGACGTCAAGTTGTTCGCGGCGGCGAAATACGATCGCGCGCAGATCGTCGATGCCGTGGGTGTGGTCCGCGTGATCGTGGGTGTAGAGCACGCCGTCGAGCCAGGACACATCGTGGCGTAGAAGCTGCTCACGCATGTCCGGGCAGCTATCTACCAGCACGGCGGTAGTGCCGCCATTTCCGATGCGCTCAATCAGTAAAGAGCAACGCGTGCGCCTGTTGCGCGGCTCATTCGGATCGCAGTTGCCCCAGTCGCCGCCAATGCGCGGCACGCCGCCAGACGACCCGCAGCCAAGGATCGTGAAGCGATATGCCATTAGGCCACCCGACCTTCACGCAGATCGGAAGAGCACACGTCTGAACTCCAGTCACGTGAAACGATCTC
>CAYVFK010000159.1:0-5031 GCA_964450925.1 uncultured Hyphomicrobiaceae bacterium
CACGCGGCGCAGGGCGACGGCGAGGTCTGTGGGACGGCCGTCGAATCGCCGATGGAGGTGAGCGTGCGGCTTGACCTGGAGAAGGGCAACGCGGCCGCCTTCCCGCGCCTCACACGCCCCGCAGTGCAGATCCCGCGCGAAGGCCCGGTTGACGTTACACTGGGGATTGGCCCCGATCTGCACGAGGCGGCGCGCGATGCGCTGCACGGGATGATCGACCTGCTCAGCCGCCGGCAAGGGCTTAAGCCCGTGGACGCCTACATGCTGTGCAGCGTGGCGGGCGGCCTGCGGATCAGCCAGCTTGTCGATGCGCCGAACTGGACGGTGAGCTTTCACATGCCGCGTCATGTGTTTGCCTGATCATCGCAGCGTCAAAAGCTTCGATAGAACGACAGCGCGCCATAAGCGCCTGTCTGCGCGTCATAATCACCAGCAACGCCGCCGGAAATCGTCACGTCGCAGCCGCCGCAATGCCAGCGCGCAAACCCGCCGAGCCGGTGTCCGTCAAACTCCCGGTCGCCAAACGCCCTGGCCTCCGGCCCGAGTGAGAGATCAGTATGCGGCTTCAGACCCAATCGCGCCGTGCCGGAATAAGCATCAAACGATGTCGCGTATGACGCATCCACGCTCAGCCAGGCCCAGCGTGCCAGGTCGACCCAGGTTTCAAGCGCCAGCTTCGCACCGAAACGCTCGCCGGCCAGCGCGTTCTCTGGGTCATCCGGGCTAATGGTCTGCTCTTCATAAGCGATCCCGCCGAACAGCTTGGCGGTGGTCGCGCCAATGCTGACCTGCCACCCGATCAATGCCTCGGCTTGCAGAATGTCCGCGCGCCGATGGACACTCACGAGACCATCGGGTGTGCCCCTCGCTGTCGTGTAGGTGTAATTCCCCGAACCCGCATAGAACCGAACCCGCAACCCATTGCTGTCCAGGCCGGAAGGAGCCAGTGTCAACCCGCCATAACTGAACATGGCGCTGTCGCTGCCATCCACGCCAGCGAAGACTTCGACCCCGCCACCCATCCAGTCCGCGTCGGCGATATCGGGCGCCAACAGGGCGGACAGATCAAGCGCACGCGCGGGCCGAGCAAAAGCACCTGCGGCGAACCCAAACCCTATGGCGATCAGCAGTCTCAGCATCAAGCGCGCGCAGTTGCGCGGCCCTCTGCCCCCGATAAACCCCATTTTTTTACGCTTACGCTATACCCATGCCCGCCTTCATTTACGCATTTCGTTAATCGACTGTCAAATCAGGATGCCTCGTGCTTGAGCCGACGCATTCGCGCCACAACCGGCCGGCATCGTCGCAATTGAGATGTCGACATGCGCGGAATTGGCTTGACCCGCGCGGACACGACGCCTTGGGTGGTCGCGGCGTGAGGGCAGGTATGGACGCACGGTTGCGCGTATGCGTTTGACGAGATGGGAAGCGATGCGCCGGATCGCTGGCGTTGTGACGACACTGGCGCTGTTGGCGGCGCTGTCTGGCTGTGGCTCAGGGCTGACGGACTTGTCAAGCCCGACGCAAGCGGCTGCCCCTACTCAAACCTACCTGAATGTCGGCGACCCGCCGCTGCGCTTAGCGGTCAACGATACCGGCCAGGGCCAGCCGGTCGTGCTGATCCACGGCCTGGGAACCAACAGCTACAGCTGGCGTCACATCGCGCCCGAACTCGCCAAGCAATACCGGGTCATCACCATCGACCTCAAGGGCTTCGGCGCGTCAGAAAAGCCGCTGGACGGGTCCTACACGGTTCGCGCGCAGGCCGATCTGGTTGCGGAGGTGATCGAGGCGAAAGGGCTGCGCAACGTTACGCTCATCGGCCATTCCTATGGCGGCGGAATTTCGCTGATGCTTGCGCTGGATGACGCGAAGGCGGCGCGCAGGCGGATCAATCGGCTCGTCCTGCTCAACAGCATCGCGTATCCGCAGGAGACGCCCCTGTTTTTCGATCTGTTGCAGGTGCCCGTGATCGGTGATCTCAGCATTTCGATGATCCCGGCGGATGTACAGATCGAACAGGCGCTGCGCCTGGCTTATGAGCAGGACGCGGCAATTACCTCAGAAGCAATTGCGCGCTATGCCGCGCCGCTCGCCACAGCAGGCGGCAAACACGCCCTGGTGGAGACGATCCGGCAGATCATCCCGCAGGACATAGAGACCATCGCGCGGCAATACCCGAACATCACCGCACCGACGCTGATCATCTGGTGTAATCGCGATCGGGTCGTGCCGATCGAGCTGGGCCAGCAGCTCGCGGCGAACATGCCGAACGCGGGGCTACGGATCCTGCGCGACTGCGGACACGCCCCGCAGGAAGAAAAGCCCGCCGAGACCCTTGAGGTCATCAAGGCGCATCTGCGCGGCGACCATGACGCACAGCTCGGCGCGAAGACGAACTAGCGCTTCGGTTTTTCGCCGAACAGCGTCGCGTACATGATGTCATAGACGTGGGTGCTGTCGACGACACCGCGGACCATATGAGCATTCATGCCAGCGCCGCGCACCAGAATGCCGCCCGACACATCGAAATAGGTCGACCAGGCAATAGCGAATGGCCAGGTCTGGCCGTTGCGGTCGGGCGCGGAAATGAAAGGTGGCGTGCCCGTGCCGGCCTTGCCATCGAGGGGCGCGCCATTCGGGCCGCTGCCCGGGACTGTATCGCCCGGCGCAACGGCATAGCGCGGATCGGGGCCGAGCACCTGCATCCCGCCCGCGTCGCTATCCGAAGTCATCAGCAGCAGCGTATTCGGACTGTCGCGAACGAAGTCGTGCAACAGCCCCACGGCCTGATCGGCGCGGCGCAGCGCTTCCAGCGTACCGCGCGCGTTGTTGGCGTTCGCAAGGTTGTCCGTCCCTTCCTCCTCGACAACCAGAAAGAAGCCGTTGTCCGCGCGCGACAGGATCGCGAGCGCCGCCTCCGACATCTGGGCAACGGTCGGCGCGCCCGGCACATATGGCTGCTTGCCCTCGCGCGCGTTCTCCTCTTCGCTCTGATCATTGAAGGTGGCCCCGGAAGCGAACACGCCGAGCAGCCTGTCAACGTCGCCTAATTCCAGCGCGGCAAGCTGCTCAGCGTCATACACGATGGTGTAGCCTGCTTCTTCGGCTTCCACGATCAGGTTTCGGCCGTCCTTTCGCGCGCCATCGCCATGAACACCGGCAACGCCCTCGGGCAGCAAATATTGCTCGCCGCCGCCCATGATCACCTGCGCGCCGGATCCGATCACCTTGGCCGCGATCTCATCGCGGTTGCGACGGCTTTGCGATGACGCAAGGAACACGGCGGTTCCCGGTTCCGCGATGTGGCCAGTCTGCACGATACCGACCGCGCGGCCCGCATCGCGCGCCTGCTGCATCAGCGACTTGTCCGCGCCAGAGGCGGCGGTGAGCGGCAGGTCGCCATCCATGCCGAAGCTGTCGCCGGGCACCTTGACCCCGTAGGCATGCACGGTCGCGCCACCGTGGGAGGTGCCCGTTAGCGCATCCCGCATGTGCCCGGTGTAGACGGCCATTGCCGGCAGCGCGTCATAGTTTAAGCGCCCATCCGGCCCAACCTCCTTCAGGCGCAGCGCCGTCCAGTGGTTCAACCCAGCCCCATCGGGATGAAAGAAGATCACGTTGTTGCGCGCTTGCGCGTCCGCGCCGAGCGGCGCAACCAGGGCCGCCAGCATTCCGAGCACCAGAAGTCTCATGTGTTGTCCTTTTGCCTTTGCGATGTATTGCCCAGGTCTTGCGCCCAAGTGTGGTAATGATGGCCCGACAGTGTAGCGATCATCGCATGACAGTTTAATGTCGCGGCGCAGCGGCGCGCCCAGTTGACTCGCCCGTGCAGCGGGCCATAAGCCTGAACGCAATCTCTCCGTGTCACCACAGCATCCCGAAGAGCCCATGCCAGGAGCCCATGCCATGACCACGCTGTCGCGACCGCAAGCCCGCCCCGGCAACCCGCATTTCTCCTCCGGCCCATGCGCCAAGCGGCCGGGCTGGTCGCTGGAGGCCCTTCGCGGCGCGCTGGTCGGCCGCTCGCATCGCGCAGTAGACGCCAAGTCGCGGATCAAGGCGGTGATCGAAAAGTCCCGAGAGATCCTTCGCATCCCCGGCGATTACCGCGTCGGCATCATGCCCGCTTCCAACACCGGTGCGTTCGAGGCGGCGATGTGGTCGCTGCTGGGTGCGCGCGGGACCGATATCCTCGCCTGGGAGAACTTCGGCAAGACCTGGGCACGGGACGCGGTGGATCAGCTCAAGCTGAGCGATGTTAATGTTCACGAGGCCCCCTACGGCCAGCTCCCGGACCTCACCAAGGTCAGCTTCGACCGAGATGTGGTGTTCACCTGGAACGGCACGACCTCTGGCGTGCGCATCCCCAGCGCCGACTGGATCACCGACAACCGCGATGGGCTGACAATCTGCGACGCGACCTCGGGCGTCTTCGCGCAGCAACTGGACTGGCTGAAGCTCGATGCCACCACATGGTCATGGCAGAAGGCGCTGGGCGGCGAGGCGCAGCATGGGATGATCGCGCTATCTCCGCGCGCGGTCGAGCGGCTGGAGAGCTACACGCCGCCGTGGCCGATGCCCAAGCTGTTTCGTCTGAGCGAAAATGGCGCGCTTAACGAGAGCATCTTCGAGGGCGCCACCATCAACACGGTGTCCATGCTTTGCGTGGAAGACCACCTGGACGGGCTGGTCTGGGCTGAGAGCATAGGCGGCCTGCCCGCGCTGATTGCCCGCGCGGACAACAATCTCGGCGTCCTCAAGGACTGGGTCGCGCGCACCGCCTGGGTAGACTTCCTCGCCGAAGCGGCAAGCGTGCGCTCCAACACCTCGGTGTGCTTGCAGATCGTCGATCCCGAAGTCGCGGACATGGATGCCGCCAGCCGGGACGCGGTTGCGCGGGACATGGCCGCGCTGCTGGGTGAAGAAGGCGTGGCCTATGACATCGGCTCGCACCGCGATGCGCCAGCGGGCCTGCGCATCTGGACCGGCGCGACTGTCGAGAAGGACGACCTGGCGACGCTGACGCCC
>CAYVFK010000160.1:0-5018 GCA_964450925.1 uncultured Hyphomicrobiaceae bacterium
CGTCATCGTTATGAAGGACGGCAAGGTTGTCGAGCAAGGCGAGGCGCGCGAGGTCTTCAATAACCCGAAGACGGATTATACCAAGGCGCTGATGGCCGCGGCGTTCGCTCTGGAGACGGCACCCGCCGGCGCAGTTTCGACCTAATCCAGCACATTCCGGAAAGTGGCTGCCGGTTTTCCGGCCAAATGCGCGTAAAGAAGGTTCAGAATAGGGCGGCGAGAAAATCCTCGATCCCGAACAGGAAAATCCCGGCCCCGCCGATCATCACATGCGACACCGACACCGCCATGAGCGAATGCGTGCGCGCGAATAGCCAGCCCCAGAAAATGCCCGGAAGAAAGGTCGCAAGCGCGAAGGTCGGGTTGGTGTGCGCATGAGCGGCTGCGAAGGCGAAGTTGGACACGAGAATCGCCCATGTGCGCCGCTTAAGCTCCGACCCGTCAAGGAAAGCGTATAATGGCGCTTGGATGCCGCAGCGCGCGACGAACTCCTGCGCAGGCACTAACAGCGCATAAAGCGCGAACACGCCAGCATATAAGCCCCATGAAATCTGCGTTTGATCGTCGATCTCAAGTGTTGCCGGCGTGATGACCGACCAGCCCTCCAGTCCGGGCACGGTGAGGATGAGCAGCCATTTCAGCACAGCCATTGCCGCGACAAAGATGAGCGACGCCCTCAGCGCCAGGCTCAGCGCGGGCCGCCAGTTGTCGAGCCGAAGGCCGAAAAACGCCAGCGGAAAGCGGCTCAGCCGGAAGACTGCAAGGAATGCCGCGGCAAATGCGAGAATGACCAGAGGCGTGATCGCCAACCGTGCCTGCTGCGCGAGGTCGAACCCGCTGATCGCACCCAGCGCGAGCGTGTAAACCGACAGCATCGACAGCGCGCCGACGAGAACGAGCGCAATGGCGTTGCGATAGCCGGCGAGTTCCGCCTCGTTGCGCAACGCATTGACGCGCGCATCGAGCGTGTCGCGCAGCCGGGTGGCGAGGAAAAATGCGAGCTGATTTTCAAGCGCGCGACGCACCTTCCTTGGCAATGAGCCGCTGGGGATCGCCTCGATATCGAGCACTGCGGCTGTCACCGCGCCGCGGCAGCGTGCGGTCGCTGATGCTGGACGGCGGTCGAGCAGCGAGACCGAGCCAACGATCTGCTCTGGTCCACGCACCGCGATCTCGTATTCCAGCGGGGCACGCATCACCGGGTCATGCCCGCGTTTGCAGATCGACACCTCGCCCGAGAGGATGATGAAAAGGCGCCCGCCCGTCCTGTCGCCCTCACGGAACAACGGCTCACCGGGCGCAAACTCAACGCGACGCAGATGAGCGCGCAGCACGGCGAGGACCTCTGCTCGAAGCCCGGAAAACGGCTCAATCCGCTCAAGACGGAAACTGGGCCAGGCAACGGTGTGCGCGTGTGATGCAGCAGGAACGCTGCGCAGATCAGCAGGTGCGCTCGTCACGCCATTGACCAGAGAGGCTGTCGTGTCTGCTGCCATTGATCGCCTTTGGCGTGTTGCGACTGGGTCTTCGCCGACAATACCGGCCAATTCTTGATATTGGCTCACCCGCCACGTTGCAGCCAGTCACTCCGATCCGGGTTTGAAACAATGTTATCCGGCGTGAACGCGGCTGGCGGAAATGACACAAGGCCACTCGCCGCGCGCCGCGTCTCGCGCTATTCAGTTGCATGCGGCATGCCGGTTCGGCACAGTCGCCGCGAAGAAAAGAAGGATAATGCTATCTTGCGGTATCTGGCGCACTCTGGCTAGGATTGCCCGTGTATTCAGCGCCTATTCATTTGCAATGCCGCATGGTCGGCTTGAGTAGGCAGGTTGGGAGGCTACGATGGCAAGGACACTGTCACGCATGGGACGGGCGCTGATGCTATGGGTCGTGCTCGGCTCAGCGGCGGTGACGGGCGCGGCGGCCCAGGACTTTTCCAGGTTGCAGTGTCCAACATTGACGGAACTGCGCATCGAAATCCTTGTGCGTTATGGCTACTGCCCGCGCGACCGCTTTTACGCGCGCATGTTCTCCGAGCAGGTGCGGACTTGCGATCCGACATTGAGCGATTTGCAGGTGCAAGACAGGATCCTGAATGGTCCGGCCGTCCCCGCCGAGGATAAGGAGCGTTACGAGACACTCCTACGCTTCCTCCAGCGCAATAACTGTGAAATCTGACGACCGGGGACCAATCGGGCTGCGGACAGCGCGCGATCAATTTCGCAAAACGCGTCTGCATGGTAAGTGTGGTTAACGAACGGCTCATGGAGCCGGTGTAGCCGGGGGTATCAAGCCATGACGCAACGCGAAACCGCCGAGTTGCCGCTGGTCTGGCGCGTCTTCAAGATCATTGGCGACGTGATTTGGGACATGCGCGCACCGCTGTTGGTGTCGATCGGCGCGTTCATCGTTTTCTATGTCCCGGGGCAAACAAGCGAGATTTACCGTGCGCTCGCCCTGGAGCTCGAAACGGCACCTTACAAGCCAATTCTCTCGCTGACTCTGCTTGCTGCGCTCAGCTACTTCCTTTGGTCGATGTCACGCTCCCTGTGGCGAAACTCCGTCGATATCGACCCGCATGTTACCTTCAGCCCGCTCGCGCGCGCCATCTCGCACATCTTCTCAATATCCATCGCGCTGCTGCCAATCATTGGTGTGCTTATGGCGATGATGCCCGCTGGCGTGAGCGCGACCGTGTCGTTGATCGCGGACGTCGGTTTTCCGGGCCTGGAGGACCGTGAGACGGTTGGCGGGCAGTTTGCCGTCGTCTCACAGGATATTGTGCGCAACTTGCAGGGACAGGCCGGGTTTCCGCCTTACATCACCGACATTGTGAACAATTACAATCAGGTGGCGGTGTACCTGTTGATTGCTGTCCAGGCGACAGCGGCGCTCCTGCTGGTGATGTTCCTGTTCCTGTTGTGGCGCTCCTTCCGCCCGGGCTCTCACTTTGGCGAAAGGCCCTTCTCGCTTTGGTATTTCATTCCGATCGTGGTGGCGCTGGGGGCGATCGTTGCGCTCGTTGCCGCGCAGCCGGTCATCCGCTCGCTCGGCGATGGTCCGCTGCTGGTCACCTGGATCATCACCGGTGTCGGCAGCTTCGGGATTATCTGCATATTTCTAATGGGATTGAGCTATTTGCTCGCCGGTTGCACGCGCGTCTACGATGTCATTGGCATTCCGGCGGTTACAATCCTCGTTTCAGCGGCGCTGATATTCGCGTTCTTCAACTGGAACAACAATCACAAGATCCGGCTGCAGCCAGCCAGCCCGGAGGCGCAGGCGCAGCCCGATGATCTCTACATCGCATTCCTCGACTGGCTCGACGCTCGGCCGGATGAGCGCAAGCAGCTTTATGCTGACAGCGGCGCACAGAAATATCCGGTGTATGTGGTCGCCGCTCAGGGCGGTGGCGTCTATGCGGCCAATCTCGCTGCACTCACCATGGCGCGGCTTTACACCGCGTGCCCGGCGCTCCGCCACCACGTCTTCGCGATCAGCGGCGTGTCAGGCGGCAGCCTGGGCGCCAGCGTGTTCAACGCCTTCTGGGAACAGGCGCGGCGCAACGAGCGCCCGGAAGTGATGGGTGATGATTGCCAGCTTCAAGCCAGGACAGACGGACGGATCAGCGACCTTGAGCGCAATATTCGCGCCTATCTCGGACACGACTTTCTTTCACCAGTGCTGGCGGGCGCGCTGTTCCCGGATTTTCTTCAGCGTTTCATCGTGCCTGGCTTCGGCGTGCTCGACCGTGCCCGCGCCTTCGAGGCAAGCCTGAACCACGCCTGGATCGACACGAACCGCCGGCTGGGCAACGAAACTGGGGAAGACTCGCCAACTCCATTTGAGCGGGGCTTTCTGAGCGCCTCGGCGGATTTCCGCGATCCGGACGTGCAGGCCCCGGCCCTTGTGCTGAACACGACCAGCGTAGAGACAGGCGAGCGCTTCATCGTCGCGCCGTTCCTGAAAGATCCCTACGTACCCATGGGATTTGTTTATCCCATCGAGGCGCAGGGCGAGAACGGCCTGCCCTCGCAGCAGGACGTCTCGATGGCCACGGCGGTCAGCCTAAGTGCCCGGTTCCCGATCATCTTGCCGCCTGGCGCCTATCCGCGGCAAATTTCGCCGTTCCACTTCTCGCAGAAAAACCTCGTGGATGGTGGCTATTTTGAAAGCTCGGCCATCGAGACGGCGATCGACCTCGTCAGTGGTATCAAGCAGCGGATCGACCGCCTCGCGGGCACGCTCGATGTGCAGCCTGAGTTCCGCATCATCATTCTCAACGAGGATTTCACTGCCGATCTGGAGCCGGCCGGCCTGACTGAGTTTGGCGCGCCCGTCATGACACTGGACAAAACCCGGCGCCGGCGTGGCCAACTGGCGAAGTGGCGCGTCAAGTCGGGTGACACCTTCGAGCGGTTTTACTCGGTCGAGCTGCAGCACGACTATTTCTACATGCCGCTCGGCTGGCACCTGTCGCGGACGACTCAAAACATGATCGCGGAGCAGATCGGTTTTGCGAGCGAGTGCAAGATCCCAGCGTACACCCCGGATTCGGAGACCGCGGCGATCTTTGGGCGCAGCCCGTCGTTCCGCAACTTTATGCAGCTCATCAACAAGCTGAACAATAACCGCTGCAGCCTCGCCGACATCATCACCGAACTGCCGCCCGCCCGCGCGCAGGCAGCTGTGGGGGAGTGACACGGAGCCCGCACTCAACCCTAGACACGCAGTGTATAGGGCGCTCGATCGTAGAGCGGATGCAACAGATAGCGGTTTGGATACCCGATCGGTTCCACAGAAGCCCGCTGTTTATGACACTGCCTCTTCCGATTCGATCTGCGGGATCTCTGTGCGTTGCTCCTCTTCCGCGCCGCTGAGAAGCTCAACCGCCCGGTCGGCGGCATCCTGAAATGGCTCAAGCACGATATCAGCACCCGAGTCGAACAGCTGCTCGGTATCGCGCTTATGGTGCGCCGTGACCGCGATGCGCCCCCGGAAACCGGCCATTCGGA
>CAYVFK010000161.1:0-4885 GCA_964450925.1 uncultured Hyphomicrobiaceae bacterium
CTCCCAGAAAACCTTGCGATCGGCGCGCTCGAAGACGAGATTGGCGAATTGCTGGGCGGCGTCGAAATTGCCCATGAAGCCACCGAAATTTGTCTCCATGCCCCAGATCGCGGCGACACTGGAGCGATCGACCTGCAGCCGCGTCTCCATCTCGTCGAAAAAGCTGTCAAAGGTCGCCATCTTGGCCTGGCCGCGCGAAACATTGGACTCGGTGACGCGCTTGGTCACATAGGTCCAGATCGGGTCGGCAAATTCGGCCTGCTCATCGACGGAACTGCGCGCGGTAGCGAATGTCGGCTCGGGCGCCTCGACGTCTTTCAGCAGCTCAAAGATCGCGCCGGGCGAGCGGCCCTGTGCCTCGGCACGGGCGGCGAAGCTCTCGCGCCAGGCATTGAACTCGGGATTGTCGGTCGGTGTGAAGGCGATGGCGCCGAACTGGTCGCGCGGCGGGACGGGGAAGGTGACGGCATAGGTCGGGCCGGTGGGTGCTGGCGGCGGAGGCGGCGGCGTGCGTGTATCGACAACCGGCGGAGGGGGAGGGGGCGGCGGTGGCGAAGGCGCGGCCGGAGAGGAGGCGCAGGCTGCGATCAGCGCGCCAGCGCTTGCGCCTGCGAGCCATGAGCGAAGGCGGTGGCTCGCGGTAAAGCCGTGTGTCTCTGTCAGTTTCATCTGCGTCTCCCTGCCGGGCCGTCTGGCCCGTCCTGCATGATTTGGTAACCGCAGCCGCCTCAAAGGACGGTCGGTCTCGGCGTTGACTCCGGTCCGGCGGTCATATATCTCCCCCGCTCCGGTTTCAGTCGGCCCAGCCAGGCCGACTTTTTCATTTGATAAGTTCTCGCACGGACCTGAAGCGCCATGAAAGTGAAATCCTCCCTCAAATCGCTCAAGTCGCGTCACCGCGACTGCAAGCTCGTGCGTCGTCGTGGTCGTGTCTATGTCATCAACAAGACCGACCCCCGCTTTAAAGCGAAACAGGGCTGATCCCAAGATGAATGTCGCGCCTCGCGCGATATTCATGTGAGATTTTCCCGTGATGGAACTGCGCGCAGTCCTGTTCGATCTCGGCAATGTGGTTGTCGACTGGGAACCTCTGCGCCTTTATCGCCAGCGTTTTGACGATCTGGATGAAGCGAAGCGCTTCGTCTCGGAAGTCTGCACGCTTGCCTGGCACACCGAGCATGATCGCGGCGTGCCGATGGACGAGAATGCCGCGCCGCTGATCGCGAAATATCCCCATTATGAAGGCCATATCCTCGCCTGGCGGACCGAATGGCTGGAAATGTTTCATGGCTATGTGCCAGGCGTTCCGGGGCTGATCGCGGCGCTGGAAGAGGCGCGCATTCCCCTTTACGGCCTCTCCAACCTGCCTGCTGAAAAGGCCGACGAGACCTTTGACGCCTTCCCCATGATCCGGGTGCTGCGCGATGTGGTGGTGTCGGGTGTGGAGCGGGTGGTGAAGCCCGACCCGGCGATCTATCACATTGCGCTGGAACGCATGGACATGGCCCCTGAGCATGTCCTGTTCATCGATGACCGGGCCGACAATACCGCCGCCGCCCGCACGCTTGGATTCCA
Source organism: uncultured Hyphomicrobiaceae bacterium (assembly GCA_964450925.1). Taxonomy (GTDB): domain Bacteria; phylum Pseudomonadota; class Alphaproteobacteria; order Rhizobiales; family Rhodomicrobiaceae; genus Dichotomicrobium. The sequence continues at coordinate 1,576 of CAYVFK010000161.1, forward strand.
GACGCATGATTTCGACGGTGCAGACGGCCTTGCCCGGAAATTGCAGGATTGTGGTCTTCTCTGAGACCTGATCTGGACGCAGGCTGTCGCGAAACTATAGTCCAAATCATATCCGAGAAAGCCTGACCCGCCATGATTTCCAACCTGATCGCCGCCTCTGTCCTGCTCGTCGCCGGTCCGCCTGACCATCTGTTCGAGGATCTGAAGAACGCGCCGAGCCCGGAGGTTGCCGAGCCGATCGCAGAGGACATCTGGGCCTCCTGGCTCGAAGGCGACAGCGCGGTGATCGAGGTGATCATGAAGCGTGCCATGGAGGCGCAGGGCGCAGGCGATCTGGATACTGCACTGGAATTCTACGACCAGGCCATTCTGATCGCGCCCGACTATGCCGAGGCCTATAATCGCCGCGCAACAGTGTTCTTGTCTCAGGACAAGCTCGACCAGGCGCTGCTCGACCTGAATGAGACGCTCAGGCTGGAGCCCCGGCATTTCGGGGCGTGGATGGGCATGGGGATCATCCTCACAGAGCTTGGCGCTGAGGAAGAAGCCATCCGCGCCTTTGAGAAGGTGCTGGAATTCCATCCACAGAGTCAGAGCGCTCGCGACGCGATAGCGCGGCTGCGCAAGGAAACGCTGGGGCGCGGCATCTGATGAAATGGCTCCTGCTGGCGTTCGTCCTGCCGCTGGTGGGTGCCTGCGTGCACTCGGCGATCTATACCAGCCGAGTCGAGGCGAAATATCCCCCGCGCGGGCAGTTCCTGACGGTGAATGGCGTCGGCATCCATGTCGTCGTTCAGGGCGATGGCGGCCAGCCGGTGCTGATGATTCATGGCGCGAGCGCCAATTCCCGCGAGTTCACCGCCTCGTTCGCGCCGGAGCTTGATGGCGATTACACCGTGCTCATGGCCGACCGTCCGGGACACGGCTATTCCGACCGACCGGAAGACAGCGAGACGCTTGAAGTGCAGGCGGCGCTGATGGCTGAAGTGCTGGAGGCCTATGCGCCGGGCCGCAAAGCGATTGTCGTCGGCCATTCCTTTGGCGGCGCGGTGGCGCTCAGGCTTGCGCTTGATCGTCCGGACCTGGTCGAAGCGCTCGTCCTGCTCGCGCCGGTCAGTCATGATTGGGGCGGCGGCGGCGTGGCCTGGTACAATCAGTGGGGTGCACCGCCCGTGATCGGTCCGCTCTTCTCGCAGCTCGTGCCGATTGTTGGCCCGTCTGCTGCAGAAGGCGGCATCGAATCCACCTTTGCGCCCAAACCTGTTCCCGAGGGATATTATGAACGCGCCGGTACGCCGCTCCTGTTCCGGCCGGATGTGTTCCGCGCCAATGCGCGCGACCTGACGGCCCTGCAGGACGAACTCGTCTCGCAGTCGGAACGCTATGGTGAACTCAGCATGCCGGTCGTGGTGTTTTCCGGCGAGGATGACACGGTGATCAAGCCGGAGCTGCATGTCGGCGAGCTGCGCAAGCAAGTGGTGGGCATCAGGGTCATCGCGCTCGACGGTGTCGGCCACATGCCCCACCACAGCATGGGCGATCAGGTCGTGGCGGAAATCGCCCGCCTTGCCGCAGGCGAGCCTGCGCGCTAGCCCTCGAACAATCATCAGCGAACTGATTCTGACGGAGTGCGCCCATGGACGCCGGTACGATTGCCCTTAATGAAACGTCGCGGGAGAAGCTGCGCCAGACCGTGGAACGCATTGAGCGTCTGGAAGAGGAAAAGGCCGAAATCGCCGCGCAGATCAAGGAAGTCTATTCCGAGGCGAAAGCGTTTGGTTACGACACAAAGGTCCTGCGCAATGTGGTGAAGCTGCGCAAGAAGGATCGCCAGGAGCGCGAGGAGGAGGAAAGCCTGCTCGACGTCTACATGTCCGCGCTCGGTGAGATCTGAGGCGGGCAGATTATTATTCACTTTTTGTTCTTATCGCGTTACAAGGTCTCCAATGCCCCGCGACGTTGATGAACGCAAGACCCGGAAAGCCCTGCGCAAGCTGCGCGCAGCGAAGACGCGCGCCGAGGCGGGCACAGGGCCTGAGCTGTCGGAATGGGAAGAGGACTTCCTGAACTCGCTCGAAGCACGGCTGGAGCAGTATGGCTCGGCCTTCAGTGACCCCGAAAAGGGCGACCGGGAGGAGCCGCTTTCGGTGCTGCAGGCGATGAAGGTCAAGGAAATCGACAAGAAGACACGTGGCAAAGGCTCAAACGGCTTTGCGCGCGGACCGGGTCTGTCGCGGCGGCGCGAGGCGCGACCGGTGGATGATACCGCGCCAGAGCCTGAAGTGCCCGCCACAAGTTCTCCGCCAGAGGAGACCCACACGGCTCCAGAGGCCCGTCGCGCCGCCTTCCGCGTGATTTCCGGCAATGGCTGAGTGACAATTGTCGAAACCGGGCTAGCTCGCCAAGCGTAGGCTTTTCAGGCAATCGAAAGACCCATCCCATGACACAGCGTCCCAATCGCAGCGTGGTCATCACCGGCGCATCGACCGGCATCGGTGCGGCCACGGCGAAATATCTTGCCGATCGGGGCTGGAAGGTTTTTGGCGGCTACCGCAAGGACAGCGACGGCGAGACACTGCGCGGCCTGTCGGAACTGATCACGCCGGTGCGCATGGATGTGACGAAAACGGACGATCTGGAGACGGCGGCGGCGACGATCTCTGACGCGCTTAATGGCGAGAAACTGGGCGGGCTCGTCAACAATGCCGGCATCGCCTTCATGGCCCCGCTCGCGCTGCAGCCGCTTGATGAGTTCAAGGCGCATTTCGAGGTCAACACGTTCGGGCTTCTGGCCGCCACGCAGGCCATGTTGCCACTGCTCGGCATGGAGCCGGAGCGCGCTGGTGGGCCGGGCCGGGTGGTGAATATCACGAGCGTTGGCGGCAAACTCGCCTCCCCCTTTCTCGGGGCCTATGTCGCGACCAAGCATGCCGGAGAAGCGATCACCGACACGCTGCGCCGCGAGCTGATCGTTTACGGCATTGAGGCCATCGCCATCGGCCCGGGTGCGGTGCAGACGCCGATCTGGGAGAAGGCCGAGGAGAAGGATCCTGACACGGCGTACAAGGACAGCGCCTGGGGCGAGAGCCTTGAGAAATACCAGGACATCATGCTGAACGCTGGCAAGGAAGGCCTGCCGCCGGAAGATGTGGCGCGCGCGGTCGAGACGGCACTGACGGCGAAGAAACCCAAGGCGCGCTACGCGCCCGTGCCGAACAAGCTGACCAATTTTATCATCCCCACCCGGCTACCGAAGCGCTGGGTGGACAGCATCTTCGCCAGCCGTTTCGGGATCGAGCGGAAATATAAC
>CAYVFK010000162.1:0-1945 GCA_964450925.1 uncultured Hyphomicrobiaceae bacterium
GCTTCACGGTGTTTTTCACCGGGCTGTCCGGCTCGGGCAAGTCGACCATCGCCAACGCGCTGATGGTCAAGCTGATGGAAATGGGCGGGCGGCCGGTGACGCTTCTGGACGGCGACATCGTGCGCAAGAACCTCAGCCAGGAGCTGGGCTTTTCGAAAGAGCACCGCGACATCAACATCCTGCGGATCGGCTTTGTCGCCTCGGAGATCACCAAGAACGGCGGCATCGCGATTTGCGCGCCGATCGCGCCTTATGCTGCGACCCGGCGTAAGGTGCGCGACCTGATCGAGCCGCTGGGTGGGTTCCTGGAGGTGCATGTCGCCACGCCGCTGGAAGAATGCGAGCGGCGCGATCGCAAGGGTCTGTACAAGCTGGCGCGCGAAGGCAAGATCAGCGGCTTTACGGGGATCGACGATCCATATGAGGTGCCGGAAGCGCCGGAGGCGGTGATCGATACGCTGAACATGTCACCGGACGAAGCGGCGCACACGCTGCTCCTCAGGTTGGAGAAGGCGGGGCTTGTTAAGCAGTCAATGTTCTGAAGTATCACGAAATATTCAGCAGAAAAAGAGAATTGTTCGCCCGAATAAACAACACCTCAAAAGGCACTCAGATTTCGCTAGACAAGAAACGCTTCGATCGCTTGATCCTCTGCTTGCTCTTGTAAATTGAAACACAGCACGAAGGAAATTCAATAAATGCGTCTCGTGTCTCACATGTATTACCGAAACGACGTCCAGGAAGACAAGCGCACCAGTGTCCCGCGTCATCTCGCTATCATCATGGACGGGAACGGTCGCTGGGCGCAAGCGCGCGGCCTGCCACGCATCGAGGGGCATCGCAGGGGCGTCGAGCGCGTGAAAGAATGCGTCCGCGCGTCTGCAGAGATCGGCATCCAATATCTTACGCTGTTCAGCTTCTCCTCAGAGAACTGGCGTCGGCCGCAAGACGAAGTCGACGCGTTGATGAACCTCATAAAGCGCTTTATCCGCCAAGAGCTGGCCGAGTTGCATGAGAACAATGTCCGGCTGCGGGTGATCGGCACGTCTGATCGCGTCGATGCTGAGATCACCACAATGATCGCCGATGCGCACGCGCTGACGGCGGAAAACACGGGGCTGCAACTCACCGTGGCGTTCAACTACGGAGCGCGCGACGAGATTGCGCGGGCCGCCCGGCAGCTTGCACAAGATGTGGCGCGCGGCGCGATACGCCCGGAAAATGTGGACATGGCCGCGCTTGAGGAGCGGCTGGACACAAACGGCTTGCCAGACCCGGACCTGTTGATCCGCACCAGCGGCGAGGTGCGGCTGAGCAATTTCCTACTCTGGCAGCTCGCCTATGCCGAGTTGATGTTCGTCGAGGATTATTGGCCGGATTTCGACCGCGAAGCGATGATCCGTACGATCAGCGCCTACCAGACCCGCGAGCGGCGTTTCGGCGGGTTGATAGCGCAGCAGAATTGTTAAGCCAAAGTATGTGCGGGCGTAAGCTCTCTGGCCGCGTAGCGCGTCTGGTCGGGCGCCGGTGCGCCAGACCTGATATCTCCTTGCACCTTCAGGAATAGATAGCCGTATTTACAAGAACTTTCTGAGATCGCCTTGGAGTTTGTTTATTCTGCCTGCAGGTTGCGGACAATATTCGGGTAGAGTTCACAGCCGGCGCTGGGCGCATAGTGTCCAATCCGACTGTAAGTAGGGCTGAGTCACCGAATCACAGACTTGCATCAAGGAACGTCGCTGTATGGCTGCGTCGGCGTGTCCTCAGTGTCGCAGTCAGGCGCGTTTTGCGCGAGTGCGAGCGCCCATTGCTGCGCTTTTTTCGCCTTGCGGGATCTGTGACTATCGAAGGCTGGCGGTCAATATCCGCTGATTGTGCAACAAACTGTAGGGCAAGGCCAACCACACAAACGCTGGTCGCTGGCCTGATCGGATTTTGAGGCGGT
>CAYVFK010000162.1:2045-4720 GCA_964450925.1 uncultured Hyphomicrobiaceae bacterium
GGCAAGGCCAACCACACAAACGCTGGTCGCTGGCCTGATCGGATTTTGAGGCGGTCTTCGCCAGCGCAACGCTGTTTGTCACCGCCGGACGAGTGGGTAGACCGCAATCTGGCTCCCGCGGAACCTCAAACTGCGCGCGCAACCCTGACAGCTACTCCCCGACCGAGTTCATCTGAAATCGCCAAGCGTGTCCACCAGGTCGGAAAGGAATTTTTTACCAATCTTGAGTTGCAAACGGACAAATCGGGAACAACCGAACGCGGACCGGCACCTGGTCGGAATGTGGTCCAAGTTGAGCAATCTGGAGAGTCCGAAAAACCGCGAAAGCCAAAAAAGAAAGGAAAATCAGTTAGTTAGATGGTGGGCGCGACTGGGATTGAACCAGTGACCTTTCCGGTGTGAACGGAATGCTCTCCCGCTGAGCTACGCGCCCGGCATTTGACCGGTAATGCGGCATGCGCCATGCCTCGCTATCTAGTGCGCCGCGGCGTGGCCGGTCAAGCCTCTCACGCCCGACCGCCGCCCTCTACCGCGCGCCCACCTCGCCCAACAGCGCCATGACCGCCTCAGGCACCTGGTACAGGTCCCCAACGATGCGGTCCGCAGCGAGGCTTTCCACCGGCTCATCGGAATAACCATGCGGCACCGCGATTGCCGGAATGCCCGCCGCGCGCGCGGCTTCAATGTCGGGGCGGCTGTCGCCGACCATCACCGCGCAGGACGGATCTCCGCCGGCGCGCTTGATCGTCTCGATCAGGTGGTCCGGATGCGGCTTGCGCACCGCCAGAACATCCGCACCGACGATCGCGCCGAAATAGCCGTCAAGCTCAAGCGTGCGCAACAGCAGCGTTGCGTTCGCCTGCCGCTTGTTCGTGCAGACGCCCAGAAAAACCCGCGCGGCGGCAAAAAAATCCAATGTGTCGATCAGGCCGGGGAACGGATGGCTTTCCTCAGCGATATTGGCCATGTAGAACTGCGTAAAGGTATCGAGCAGCGGCTGCATGTTCGCGTCGTCCGGCGTCCGCCCGGCTGAATGAAGCGCTGCCGTGATCATCGCCCGGGCCCCGCCGCCGACCGCTGGCGTGATGACCTCCGCGGGGGCGGGCGGCAAACCGGTCTGGACCATGACATGATTTGTCGCGCGCACCAGATCGGGAGCGGTATGGATCATGGTCCCGTCGAGATCGAAGACGACGGTTGCGCCGGCAAGGCCGCTGATGCTGGGATGAATGTCCATTGGCGAAATGACGCGCGCGGCGGCGCGGCTCCTTGGTTAGGGTGACGCCGATCCTTAACACCGGCGTCACGAACATAAACATGCTCGCCAGTCACGCAACCGGCATGGCTGCGCAGACCCCGAAAATGACAGGAGGACGATATGGATCAGATCGCACAGAGCCTGGTGCGCCAACAATGCTATGTGAACGGCGAATGGACTGGCCAGCCCAGCGTGCCCGTGAGCGACCCAGCCACCGGTGACGAACTGGCCCGCGTGCCCAACTTTGGCGCGGCGGAAACTTCGGCGGCCATCGACGCAGCGCATACGGCCTTCCCAGCCTGGGCGGCGAAATTGGCCAGGGAGCGCAGCCAGATCCTGCGCCGCTGGTTCGATCTCGTGCAAGCCCACGCTGAAGAGTTGGCGCATCTGATGAGCGCGGAACAGGGCAAGCCGCTCGCCGAGGCGCGCGGCGAGGTGGCCTACGGCGCATCCTTCATCGAGTTCTTCGCTGAAGAAGCCAAGCGCGTCTATGGCGAGACCATCCCGACGCCGCGCCCCGATGCGCGCATCCTCGTCATCAAACAGCCGATGGGCGTGGTCGCTGCGATCACCCCGTGGAACTTCCCGCTCGCGATGATTACGCGCAAGGTCGCCCCGGCGCTCGCGACCGGCAACACGGTGGTTTGCAAGCCCGCGCCCGACACGCCGCTCACCGCCCTGGCGCTAATGCAGCTCGCCGAGGAGGCCGGCGTTCCCGCTGGCGTGCTCAACATGGTTACGAGCGATGCCGCGGGCGCGGCGGCCATCGGCTCTGAAATGACCTCGAACCCGCTGGTCCGCCTGATCGGCTTCACTGGCTCGACCCGAGTTGGTAAGCTGCTGATGGAACAGGCCGCCGGCACGGTGAAAAAGGTCGCGCTGGAGCTCGGTGGCAACGCGCCCTTCATCGTGTTCGACGATGCCGATCTGGACCGCGCGGTTGCTGGCGCGATGGCCTCGAAATACCGCAACACCGGCCAAACTTGCGTGTGCGCCAACCGCATTCTGGTGCAGGACGGCGTTTATGACGCCTTTGCCGCGAAGCTGGCGGAAAAGGTCCGCGAGATGAAGGTTGGCCGTGCCACCGAAGCCGAAGTCATGCAAGGACCGCTCATCAACGAACAGGCGCTCGAAAAGGTCGAGGCGCATGTGGCCGATGCGGTCGAAAAAGGCGCGAAGGTGCTCATCGGCGGAAAGCGCCACGCGCTGGGCCGGACCTTCTACGAGCCGACGATCCTGACCGATGTGACCAGCGACATGCGCCTGGCGAATGAGGAAACCTTCGGACCGGTCGCGCCGCTGTTTCGCTTTGGGAGCGAAGAAGAAGCCATCGCCACGGCGAACGACACGCCATTTGGTCTCGCGGCGTATTTCTACACCAAAGATCTGGGCCGCGCCTGGCGGGTGTCGGAAGGGC
>CAYVFK010000163.1:0-4685 GCA_964450925.1 uncultured Hyphomicrobiaceae bacterium
GATCATGGCGAAAACGGGGTTTGAGACCACTCTCTCGCGTCCGCAGGTATTTGTCTGGCGCATGTTCCTGTTTGTGGTTCTGTCGGGCTTCGTGGTCGCCCTGCTCTATGAGGACATCGTCGACGCCTTCATGGCGAATCCGGCGCTGAACGGGCTGATCCTGGGCGTGCTGCTGCTCGGGATCATCTACTCGCTGCAGCAGGTTCTGCGGCTCTACCCGGAAATCCGCTGGGTCAACAGCTTCCGCATTTCCGACCCGGGCCTGGCGACTGAGCGCCCGCCGATCATGCTCGCGCCGATGGCAACCATGTTCAGCCGCCGCCAGGGCCAGGCGCAGGTGTCGCCTGTGGTGATGCGCTCGATTCTGGACTCCATCGGCTCGCGGCTCGATGAGTCGCGGGAGACGACGCGCTATCTGGTCGGGCTGCTGATCTTCCTCGGTCTGCTCGGCACGTTCTGGGGACTGCTGCAGACGATCCAGTCGGTCGGTGCAACCATTTCCTCGCTGAACACGACCACAGCCGAGAGTGCGCTCATTTTCGAGGAGTTGAAATCCGGCCTGCAAGCGCCGCTCAGCGGCATGGGCACGGCGTTTTCCTCCTCGTTGTTCGGCTTGGCTGGCTCGCTGATCCTGGGATTTCTCGACCTTCAGGCCTCACAGGCGCAGAACCGCTTCTACAACGAGCTGGAGGAGTGGCTGTCAGGCATCACCGAGATGGCGCCGGAAGGCGCTCCAGCGGGCACGATGCAGGGCACGCCGGCGCAGCTTCGCTTCGCCATGCTCGACATGCAGCGCAGCATCACCGACCTGGGCGAAAAGATCGAGAATACGGGCGTGGGCGGCGGCGGCAATTCGGAAGCGACCGAGGCGATCCGCGAGCTGTCGGGCGGCATCGACCGGATGGTGAAGCAGATGCGCGCTGAGCAGAAGATCGTGCGCGAATGGGTTGACGAGCAGGCGCAGCAGCAGTCTGAACTCGCCGCGGTATTGCGCGAACAGAACCAACTGGCAGGCGCTTTACGCGACATCGCTGCGCGCGCCCCGCGTCGGGAGCGCTAGACCCGCCAGCCTAACGACTTGAGGAGAGCGCATCATGCCACGCGGGCGCACCGGCCGGCGCATCGGCGGCGATTACTGGCCCGGCTTCGTGGACGCCATGGCGACGCTGCTGCTGGTCATGACGTTTCTGCTGTCGGTGTTCATGCTGGCGCAATATTTCGTCACGCAGGAAGCCAGCAGCAAGGATACCGCGCTCCAGCGGCTGACTGCACAGATCGCCGAACTCACGGAGCTTCTGGCGCTTGAGCGCTCGGAGAAGCGTTCGCTGGAAGACGAACTGGCCAGCCTGAGCGCATCGCTGAGCGAGGCGCAAGCTGAGCGCGACCAGCTCCAGAACCGGCTGAGCCAGGCGGGCGCGCGCGGCGAGACCGCTGAGGACCAGATCTCCGCGCTCCGGGACGAGCTGGAAGCCGAGCAACAGGTCTCTGCGCGAGCACTTGCGCGGGTCGAGCTTTTGAACCAACAACTTGCCGCCCTGCGCCGGCAGATTGCAGAGCTGACAGCCGCGCTGGGCGCATCCGAAGCGCGCGAGGAGGAGGCCAAAGCGCAAATCGCCAATCTGGGCCGCCGACTGAACGCTGCGCTGGCACGGCGCGTGCAGGAGCTGTCGCGTTACCGCTCCGATTTCTTCGGCCGGCTGCGTGAGGTGCTCGACGATCGCACCGATATTGAGATCGTCGGTGACCGCTTCGTGTTTCAGGCGGGCGTATTCTTTGACACTGGCTCGGCGGACATCAACCCCGCTGGCGAGCAGGAACTCATCAAGCTGGCGGCGATCCTGACCCAGCTCGAAGGCGAGATCCCCGATGAAATCGACTGGGTGTTGCGCGTCGATGGCCACACCGACAAGCGCCCCATCGTCACGCCGGTGTTCCCGTCAAACTGGGAGCTGTCGGCCCAGCGCGCGGTAAATGTGGTCAAATTCCTGATCGACAAAGGCGTCCCGGCCGATCGGCTGGTTGCTGCAGGGTTTGGCGAGTTTCAGCCGCTGGCCGAGGGCGAGAGCGAGGCGGCATTGCGCCGCAACCGCCGGATCGAACTGAAGCTGACGCAGAAATAACCGGTTTACGGCGCGAGGATGATCTTGGGCGCGGCGATCTTGCCGTCGCGCAGTTTCGCAAACGCGCGCTGTCCCTCGCTCAGCGGCCTGATCTCCGGCCAGCCCAGCGTGCCGAGCCGTCCCTCGAACATAGCCGCGGCGGTGTCGCGGAAGTCCTGCGCGGTGTAAGTGTAGGTGCCGATGAAGGTGATCTCCTGCAACGTCATCCGTCGGACATCCAGGCCACCCAAGGCCGAACCGAGCCCGATATGGACGATCACCCCGCCGGGGCGCACGGCGGCGCTGGCCGCCGCGCGCGTCGCCTCGATGCCCACGCCGTCGACCACCAGATCGACATCGCCGCCAGCGGCTTCCGGCGCGACCACGCGGAAATCGCCCGCGGTAGCCGCCACTTCGCGCCGGTCCGGGTTCGCCTCGACCACCGTGATCTCGCGCGCGCCCCATGCAGCCAGCACCAGCGCCGCACCCAGCCCGATCGCGCCTGCGCCAATCACCTGGCACCGAGCATCGGCGAGCGGGCGATCCAGCGCGGCTTGCGCGAGCCGCACCGCGTGCCAGCCACAGGCCAGCGGCTCGGCCAGCGCCGCCTTCTCGGTCGGCACATGATCGGGGATCACGACAAGGTTCTGCGCGGGCATCGCCAGCCGTTCGGCGAACGCGCCCTCGCGCGGCGGCATCGAGATAATCTGACGCTCGGGGCACAGATTGTCGCGCCCAGTGCGGCAATCTTCACAGTCGCCGCAGGTCACCAGCGGATTGATGGTAACGCGCATGTCCTCGCTCGGTCCGGCAATTACGCGGCCAGCCGCCTCATGCCCGAGGATCAGCGGCGCGGGGCGGCGCTCATCATGGCCGGCGTAGGCATGCATGTCCGACCCGCAAATGCCCACATGCGCGATCTCGATCAGTGCGTCGCCGCCCGGCTCCGGGTCCGGCACATCACGATAGTCCAGCGTCTGCGGGCCAGTGTAGACGAGCGCCTTCATTTCGCGGTGAAGCCTCCATCGACGTACAGCACCTGGCCGGTCACGTAGTCGCTCGCGGGCGCACACAGGAAAAGCGCCGGGCCAACCAGGTCGGCGGGCGTGCCGTTGCGCCCGATGCATGTTGCCGTGGCGTTGCGCGCGGCACGGTCCGGGTCGCCAAACACCGCGGCTGTCAATGCGGTCGGGAAAAAGCCGGGCGCCAGCGCGTTGGCAGTGATGCCGTGCGCTGACCAAGCTTCGGCCATCGCGCGGGTCAGTTGGCCGATGCCGCCTTTCGACGCGCCATAGGCAATGCCGCCGGGAAAGGCCCGCACAGTCTGCAGCGAGGCGAAATTGACGATCCGGCCCCAGCCTTTGGCCTTCATCGCCGGGACCAGCCCCTGCGCGAGGAAGAACGGGCTGGACAGGTTCAGGTCGATGGTTTTCTGCCAGCCTTCGCGCGTGACCTCATCAGCCGGCTCGCGCGTGTTGATCCCGGCTGCGTTGACCAGGATATCCGGCGGGCCGTAAGGCTTGGCTATGCGCGCCGCAATGTCGGGGATGGCGTCCAGATCGGACAGATCGGCGCCGACCGGCGCGACATTCCCGTCCGTTTCCGATGCCCAAGCGGCAATCTCGCCCGCGCGCCGCGCAACGCCGACAACCTGCGCGCCCCCTTCTGCCAGCGCCTGCGCAATCGTCGCACCCAGTCCCGAACTCGCGCCCGTAACGCAGGCCACCCGCCCGGCAACCGAGAAATCCGGGCTCAGACTCATGAGGCATCCTCGGCGCTCAGGTCGAAATTGGTGCCCGGGAACCACTTGGCCAGGCGTATATCGGCGGTGCGCGCGTGCGCCTCCATGCCCTCCAGCCGCGAGATGCGCGCGGTGGCCTCGGCGACCGGGCGCGCGCCATCGCGCGTCGCGCGCTGCCATGTCACCAGCTTCATGTATTTGTGGACCGACAGCCCGCCAGTATACCGCGCCGCGCCGGAAGTCGGCAGGACATGGTTCGGCCCGGACGCCTTGTCGCCGAAGGCCACGGTCGTCTCCTCGCCGAGGAACAACGAGCCGTAGCAGGTCAGCCGGTCGAGCCACCAGTCGAGATCGCGCGCCATGATCGTCAGGTGCTCCGGCGCGGTTTCGTCGGACACCCGCGCCATCTCCTCGCGGTCGGCGCACAGGATCACCTCGGCATAATCACGCCAGGCGGCCTCGGCGTTGCCGGCGTTGAGTTCGGGCAGATCGGCGATCAGCTCGGGCACCCGCGCCATGACGGCTTCGGCGAGCGCGCGGTTGTCGGTCACCAGCCAGACCGGCGAGTTGTAGCCGTGCTCGGCCTGCCCCACGAGGTCGGCCGCGACGATTTCCGCGTCCGCGCTGTCATCGGCGATGACGAGGCTGTCCGTCGGCCCGGCGATCATGTCGATGCCCACGCGCCCGAACAGGATGCGCTTCGCCTCCGCGACAAACTGGTTGCCCGGCCCGACGAGGATGTCCGCTTTGGGCACACCGAACAGCCCGAACGCCATCGCCGCAACGCCCTGAACCCCGCCAAGCGCGAGGATGGTGTCCGCGCCGCACAGGTCAGCGGTGTAGAC
>CAYVFK010000164.1:0-4657 GCA_964450925.1 uncultured Hyphomicrobiaceae bacterium
CCCGCCGGCGGGATAGTTGAAGGATCTCGTTTCGCGTGGGCAGATCGACGTAGAGCATTCTTCAACCTCCTTAAATTGGCGCCAATGGAGCGAATATCCTGCGGGTTTCCATCGGCCTTCGCCATGGTACGAGCGGTTTTCCTACAGCCTTCTCGGTGCCAAGCCAAGCAGTTCCGCGCAAGCTAAAGTAGACTGGGCCAACTGCGGGCCCGCGCCGTGGCTCCTGCAGCCCGTGCATCTTTGCGGCATCCATTCGCTCTCGAACTCCCGGCTCGGGCAAGCGAACGAATGCGTCGATGCATGAGAGCTAGCTACGAGACGAGATCGCGCTGGCTGCCGCAACCTCGCCACACCCCAGTCACAGCGGCGCCTCAATTGTCCCGCCGCGGCACGCCGCCGGGTCTTCGCGTACCAAAAGCTCACCAAGACTTGTGGGAGGTGTCGGCTGACGAGGTTTTCGCAAGTAACGTGGCCGGCTCAGTCGCGCTGCTGGCGTCGTGCCGGCTGCGCACCCGTCGCAAACGGCTCGGCATGAGCCCGCGCGACATCGCAAAAGCCGCAACCCGGAGGCCCGTCATGCGTACCAACCTCGTTTCGATCGCAATGCAATATCTCACGCCGGAGACGATCGGTCGGATCGCTTCGGCATTCAATATCGACCGCCACCTGATCGGCCAGGCGGTTTCCGCCGCCGTGCCCGCGTTGATCGGCAGCCTGGCTGGCGCGGCTTCCAAGCCGGGCGGTGCAGCCACACTCGATGCCGCCATCCAGGAGCAGGAACCGGACATTCTCGAAAGCCTGTCCGGGATTTTGGCCAGTGGTAGCCAGCAAGACCTGATCCGGAATGGCACCAACTTGCTCCAGACCGTGCTCGGCCCATCCACCATCTCATCGCTCGCCAGCGCGGTCGGCAAGTTCTCTGGCATGAGCCAGGGGACGAGTTCTTCGCTGCTCGGCATGCTCGCGCCCGCAGTGCTGAGCTTGCTCGGCAAGCAGAAGCAACAAAAGGGCCTCGATGCCTCCGGCGTTGCCCGGCTTCTGGGCGAGCAAAAGCAATATGTGCAGGAAGCAATGCCCAGCGGCTTTGCAAACTATCTGAAAGGCATGGACATTCCCGGCGTCGCGACGCCTGCAACGCCTACGCGCGAGAAAGTTGCGCACCCAGCCTTTTCCCAGGCAAAAGCAGCACAGAAACGGACATCTCCGGGCATGCTCACATGGGCGATACCGATTGCGGCAGTGGCAGCCCTTGCATGGTGGTTCCTGGGCGACAGCCCCACGAATGTCAGCGAAGCGCCGGTCGAACAGGTCGTGATCGAGGAGAATGCGACCAGCGCGCAGGCGCCTGCGACCGGGCCCGTGCGGATGGTCGCGGGCGGCGTCGATCTCGCCCAGGCATGGGACAGGACTTTCAGCGAACTGCGTGGGACGCTGGAGGCCGTGAGCGATGTGGACTCGGCACGCTCGGCGCTGCCCAAGCTGCAGGCTGCCGCAACCGAGCTTGAGCGTCTGGCGCAACTGTCTGAAGAACTGCCCCCGGCCGGACGCACGGCGCTCGCCCGTCTGGTCGACCAGGCCCAGCCACGGCTTGAAGAGCTTTATGAGCAGGTTCTGACGATCCCCGGCGTCGCGGAAATCGCACAGCCGCGGATTGAGGTCGTGCGCTCCCAGCTTAACAACCTGTCACGCGCGTAGATGCAGATGGCCGGAGGGTGCGCATAGCGCGCGCCCTTCATGCCCGGTGCAACAGATAACAATCCATGATCCAGCCGTGGCGTGCTCGCGCCTGCGCGCGAACCGCGACGATCTCCGCGCCAACCTCAGCCAGCGGCCCGGCGCGCAGCACTTCCCGCGCCATGCCCAGATAAGCGCCCCACCATATCAATACGTCCGTTGGATCGAGCGCCTGAAAGGCGCATGTGCCATCGAGCATCACCGCGATTGTGGTCGCGCCAGCTGGCCAGCCCGCCTCGCGCAGCCGCCGCCCCGTCGTGATCAGGACCGGCGCACCGACCGCATTCAGCGGGATGCAGTGTGCGGCCGTGAGCGCCTGAAGCGACGTTATGCCGGGAATGACCCGAATCTCGGGTTTGGGATCGAGCCGCGCGGCGATGCGCAATGAACTGTCGTAAAGCGACGGATCGCCCCAAATCAGCAGCGCGGCGGAAGCCGGCGGCGGGGTCTGCGCAGCGATCGCGGCCTGCCAGGCGGCAGCTACCGCATCATGCCAGTCATTGACGCCGGTCATGTAGTCACCGCTGTCATCGCGCTTGGGCAGGTCGAATTCGACGATCCGCGTCTCGTCGCCCAGCACGTGTGCGCAAATCTCCCTACGCAGGTCCGCCAGATCGCGCTTCTCATCGCCCTTGCGCGGGATCAGCACAATTTCCGCCGTCTGCAGCGCGCGCACGCCCTCCAGCGTGATGTGGTCTGGGTTGCCGGTGCCGATGCCGATTAGCCGCAGTTCCATGTCCCTTACTCCGGCGTGTCGGCAAGGGGGCCGAACAGGATGATCGCTGCGGCATCGCCCGGAGTGTCGCGCAACAGTTCGGCCAGGGCGGATACCGTGCCGCGCCAGAAGTGCTGGTCCGCGCGGCTGACCGACTCGGCCAGAAGCGCGGGCGTGTCCGGCGGCAGGCCGCGGGCGAGCAGCATATCGACGAGCGCTGAGAAGGTTCGCTTGCCCATGAACACCGCCGTGGTCGCGCCGGGGTCGGCGAGCGCATTGAGGTCGATGTCGGAGGGCAGCGCGCCTGACACATCATGCCCGGTGATGAACTGCACGCGCCGGGCCGTCAGCCGCCGCGTGAGCGGCATATCCGCCGCTGCCGCCGCCGCGCAGACCGAGGGCACGCCGGGGATGATCTCGTAGCCAATCCCGGCCGCGCGCACCGCCTCCAGCTCTTCCTCCAACCGCCCGAACAGCCCCGGGTCACCGGATTTGAGCCGCACGACGCGACCGCCGATGCGCGCGTAGTCCACCAGCAGGCGGCTCACATACGGCTGACGCGGCGAGGGGCGGCCTGCGCGCTTGCCGACGCCGACGAGGTCGGCACCCTTGCGCGCATATTCCAGGATCGGCCCGGCGGAGAGATCATCAAACAATACCGCATCCGCGCGCTTAAGCCGATCCACGGCCTTGAGCGTCAAGAGTTCAGGATCGCCCGGTCCGGAACCGACAAAGCTGACGAAGCCGGTCATGCGCCGGTCTCCGCGATCAGGTGGAAGAAGGTGCCGGTGACATGGCCGCGGCGCGAGCCGGTCTCTGGCACGGGGTTACCATCAGCGTCCGCGACCTCGGCCAGCGGCGCGTCTGGCTCATCCAGGATGGTCGAATAATGGAACTCGTGCCCGCGCAGCCCCGCGCCTGCCGCCAGCCCCGGCATCGGCGCGACCAGCCGCGCAGCCCTATAGCCCAGATGCAGCTTTCGGGTCTCGTAGCTCGTGACGAGACCAAGCAGCCCGGCCATTTCGTGGCGCGCGCCCGCCTTGTCGATCAGCACGCCCCCAAGCGCCATGTAGCCGCCGCACTCGCCATGCACCGGGCGGGTTTCGGCGTGGCGGCGCAGGCCGGCCTTGAAGGTTTCCGCCGCCGCCAGCCGTCCGGCGTGCAGCTCCGGGTAGCCGCCCGGCAGCCAGATCAGATCAGCGTCCGGGTCGGGCACTTCGTCCGCCAGCGGCGAAAACGGCACGATCTCCGCGCCTGCCTCTCGCCAGCCCTTGAGGATATGCGGATAGGTGAAAGAAAAGGCTTCGTCGCGGGCGAGCGCGATGCGCTGGGCAGGCGGTTGCGGCAGCGCACCGACGGACATGGACGGCCCTGCCTGCGCCGCCGCGCGGATTGCCGCCAGATCGATATGCTCGCGCAGGAAGGCTGCATACCCCGCGATTGCCGCTTCAAGATCAGGGTGTTCGACCGCCTGGATCAGCCCCAGATGCCGCTCCGGCAGTGTCAGATCGCCCCGGCGCGGCAAGACGCCCAGCACGCGCAAGCCCGCCTCGTCCATGCCTAGCCGGATCAGCCGCTCATGGCGCGGGCTGGCCACGCGGTTGAGGATCACGCCGGCCAGCGGCAGGTCCGGCCAGTAGCGCGCAAAACCAAGCGCGGTCGCCGCCGCCGACTGCGCCTGCCCGCCGACATCGAGCACCAGCACCACCGGCCAGCCCATGCGCGCGGCCGTCTCCGCGCTGGAGCCGAAGCCGGTCGCCCCGCGCGTCTGTACGCCGTCGTAAAGCCCCATCGAGCCTTCCGCGATCGTGATATCTGCGCCGTCGGCCTGCGCCGCGATCGCCGCGAGCAGCGCCTCATCCATCGCCCAGGTGTCGAGATTAAAGGAGTCGCGGCCCACCGCAGCGCGGTGAAAGGCCGGGTCTATGTAATCCGGCCCGCTCTTGAAGGGTTGGACGCTCAGCCCGTCCTCGGCCAGCGCGCGGAGCAGGCCGAGCATCACGGTCGTCTTGCCGGTGCCCGAACTCGGCGCGGAGATCATCAGACCGGGAATGCTCATGCCGCGCCTCCATCCGCGTTGAGTGGGCGGAACCGGCGGTCATAATCGGCGGCGTAGAGACGGCTGTCCTCGAAGCCCTCGCCCGCCAGCGCCGGGCCGACGAGGATCAGCGCGGTCCGCTCGACGCCATCGCCGAGCGCGGCCTCGAT
>CAYVFK010000165.1:0-4641 GCA_964450925.1 uncultured Hyphomicrobiaceae bacterium
GCTTGTTCGCCGCCGACCCGCCCGCCAGCAAGCCCTCCGGCAAGGTGCGCGCGCCGCGCCGCTTTATCGACCTCGCGCGCCGCGTGATCTGCCACCGCGACCCGGAACGCTTCGCGCGGCTCTATCGCATCCTGTGGCGGCTGCAAAACGAGCCGCACCTGCTTACCAACGCTGCCGATGCCGACATCGCCTGGCTGCACGAGCGCGACAAGGCGATCCGCCGCGACATTCACAAGATGCACGCCTTCGTGCGCTTCCGGCTCGTCGGCGAGACCGACGGCCGCGAGGTCTATGCCGCCTGGTTCGAGCCGACGCACCGCATCGTCGCGCTGGCCGCGCCGTTTTTCATGCGCCGGTTCGCGGCGATGGACTGGGCGATCTTCACGCCGGAGGAGAGCGTGCGCTGGCAGGACGGCGAACTGACCTTCGGCCCCGGTGCGAGCCGCGACGCGGTGCCCGGCGAGGACGCGGTGGAGGATCAGTGGCGGGCTTATTTCGCCAGCATCTTCAACCCGGCACGGCTCAAGATCGGCGCGATGACGGCGGAGATGCCGAAAAAGTATTGGCGCAACATGCCGGAGACGCAGCTTATCCCGTCGCTCATCGCCGAGTCGCGCCAGCGCACGCAAACCATGCAGGCCGAGGGCGTGCACCCGCCGAATCCGCGCGCCGTGCACTGGCGGCCCGCCCCCGACAAACCCGCCCCGGATGCACCGGAAACCCTGGAGGACGCGCGCATCGCGGTCCAGCGCTGCCAGCGCTGCCCGCTTTACGCCGGCGCGAGCCAGGCTGTCTTTGGCGAGGGGCCGCGGGACGCTGCGTTGATGATGGTCGGTGAGCAGCCTGGTGATCAGGAAGACCTCGCGGGCCACGTGTTTGTCGGCCCGGCCGGGCAATTGCTTGACCAAGCGATGGCCGAGGCGGGCCTGGACCGCGCCAGCATCTACCTCACCAACGCCGTCAAGCACTTCAAATACACCGTGCGCGGCAAGCGCAGGCTGCATCAGCGCCCCAGCGCGCAGGAGATCGACCATTGCCGCTGGTGGCTCGATCTGGAGCGCGCGCAGGTGCGGCCCCGGCTGATCCTCGCGATGGGTGCATCCGCCGCGCGCGGGGTACTGGGCCGCGATGTGCCGGTGATGAAGTCGCGCGGCGAGGAGTTCGCGCTCCCGGACGGCGCGCATGCCCGTGTTACGGTACACCCGTCCTATCTGCTGCGCCTGCCGGACGCTGATGCGAAAATCGAGGCCTATGCGCGTTTCGTGGTGGATTTACGCGAGGCCGCCAGACGCGCCGAGGCACTTGCTGCCTAGCCGTGCGTGGATAGGCCATAGCCCGGATAGAAAACTGCAGCCGTCACGGCGGCAAAGTGGCACGCCGTACCCGCCAGCACGAACAGGTGCCAGATGGCGTTGTGATACGGCAGGCTTTCCCAAATGTGGAACACCACGCCGAGTGTATAAATTGCGCCGCCGACACCCAGCAAGATCAACGACTCAGCCGGCACCGACATCACCAATGGCTGGATCGCCGCCAGCCCAGCCCAGCCAAGGGCGAGGTAGAGCGGGATCGAAAACCAATCCTTGCGCGGCTTGATGAGCAGCTTCGCGAGCGCCCCGGACAAGGCCACGGCCCAGACCACACCCAGCAGCGTGTAGCCGGCAACCCCACCCATCTTGACGAGTGCAAAGGGCGTGTACGTGCCAGCGATCTTGATGAAGATGGCGGCTTGGTCGAGCTTGCGCAGAAACAGCTTCCAGTCCGGCGCGGGGATCAGGTGGTAGGCGGCGGAAAAGCCGAACATCGCGATGGTCGCGAGCCCGTAGACGAGCAGGCTTGCTGTGACGCCAAATGGCAGCGAGGAAGCCGCAAGCGCGAGCATCATGGTAACGGCGATCAGGCTACCGGCGACACCCAAAACATGAATGATGCCATCGGCGATGCGCTCGCCCAGTGCGTATTCCGGACAGGTCATGCCCTTGAGGATATTACAGACAGTCCTGCCAGCCTATCCAATTCACGCCGAGCGCCTGCAGGACGGCGGGCGCGGATCAACGCCGGCGCGGCGGACGGCGCTGACCGCCTGTGGGGCCGGGGCCGCTATCTGTCTTGTGGCGAAATACGATGCGACCCTTGTCCAGGTCGTAAGGGGTCATCTCGACCGTAACCCTGTCGCCCGCAATGGTGCGGATACGGTTGCGCTTCATCCGCCCGGCTGTGTAAGCGATGATCTCATGGCCGTTATCCAACTGAACGCGGAACCGGCCATCGGGCAAGACGTCGTTCACAACGCCTTCAAATTCGAGAGCTTCTTCCTTTGACATTGGCACTCCTGATGTTGGCGGACCTTGGCGCCGCTGCACACCAGTACGGGGCAGCCGGGCCGGCAATTTTTACACGAACGAATCGCCGGCCCGCCGGTGCATTACTCGACCCGCAGGTTCGTCGCCGCAGTGCGGCCCTGACGGTCCTGTTCCAGATCGTAGGTCACGCGCTGGCCTTCATCCGGGTTCGGAATACCCGAACGCTCGACGGCGCTGATGTGCACGAATACATCCTTGCCACCTTCGTCGGGCTGGATGAAACCATAGCCTTTTTGAGAGTTGAAGAATTTTACGGTTCCGCTCGGCATATCAATATCTCCTTTGTTGCCTGTTGAGGGAATTGGTCCAGGGATGTCGCGCGCCCCGTCGGCCATATCATAATCGTTATGGGCCGTCGTTACGCTGCGTTCCGGGAGGGGGTGGCGCGCCGGTTACGGCGGCGTGAGCGCTGAGCGCCGGGGCGCTTGTCGGCGCCGGGCCTGGCAACCTGAGCGGGTGCGGGCGGATCGAACCGCTCGCGCATTTCCCCATCCGCGCCGATCTCGTCCATGGGCCGTCGGGTCAGCTTTTCGATTGCCTTCAGGCTGTCGCGGTCGGCGGGCGTGCACAACGAAATCGCAGTGCCGGTCAAGCCCGCGCGCGCGGTCCGGCCGATCCGGTGCACATAGCTCTCCGGCTCGCCGGGCAGGTCGTAGTTGATCACATGGCTGACATTGTCGATATCGATGCCTCGGGCAGCAACATCAGTCGCCACCAGCACCTGTGCCTTGCCGTCGCTGAACCGGGCAAGCGCGCGTTGCCGCGCAGACTGGGATTTGTCGCCGTGGATCGCTTCGGCCGTTGTATCACCCTTCGCGAGTTGCCTCGCCAAGCGGTCTGCGCCGCGCTTGGTGCGCGTGAACACGATGGTGCGCGTGCACGCCGCATCGCTCAACAGCGACTTCAGGGCGCCAAACTTGCTGCCTTGATCAACGAACATGACGTTCTGGTTGACCCTATCGACTGTGAGCGTCTTCGCGACGATCTCGACACGCACGGGATCGGTGAGAATTTCGCGGGAAAGTTTTGCGATTTCGCCAGGCATGGTCGCGGAAAACAACGCGGTCTGACGCTCTTTCGGCATCATCGCGGTGATTTTCCGGACATCGCGAATAAAGCCCATGTCGAACATTCGGTCCGCCTCGTCAAGGACGAGCATGCCGGTGTTCTGCAGACGCACATGGCCTTGGTCGATATGATCGAGCAGCCGGCCCGTGGTTGCGACAAGTACATCAACGCCATCGCGTAGCGCACGGATTTGCGGCCGAGCCGCCACACCGCCAACGACTATACCGTAACGCAGCCGCAACTTGCGTCCATAAGTGCGAAGGCTTTCTGCAATTTGCTGGGCCAGTTCGCGGGTTGGCGCGAGAATCAGGGCTTTCGGTTGTCCGGGCAGCGGCGGTCGCGTGTCACGGCTGAGACGCTCCAGCATCGGCAGCGTGAACGCCGCCGTCTTGCCGGTGCCGGTCTGAGCCAGCGCCAGGATATCCTTACCGCCCAGGAGCGGCGGAATGGCTTGGTGCTGGATTGGGGTCGGTTGGCTGTAGTCCAGGCTAGCCAACACGTCGCAGAGAGCCTTGGAAAGCCCAAGGTGCTCAAATGTCGTCAAGAGATCCGTACCTTTTTCCGATGCGACAAGCAGTGGCGAAACGTCATCACGAACGCAAGCCCGGCTGAGGCAAACGTCCTCACCGCGCGCAAATCGGAGAAGACAAAAATATATATATTACCGCCAGGACCAGACTCTCGAAGTCGATGCGCCGTCCCTCAGTGGCTAGATGGAATATGATGGAGGGGGGGACGCCTGTCAACGAGCGCCTGCGGTTTTTCGAGCGATTTCTTAGCGCAAGAGCGCAGCCAGCGTGTCCAGCGCATCAGCTTCTGCTGCTGGTTTGTCCCAGCGAATGCGATTGATGCGCGGGAAACGCATGGCCAGCCCGCATTTGTGGCGGGTGGAGGCGTGGATCGAATCGAAGGCGACCTCGAATACGAGGGCTTTTTCAACCTCGCGCACAGGCCCGAAGCGCCCGGTCGTGTGATTGCGAATCCATTTGTCCAGCTCCTTCAACTCCTCATCGGTGAAACCGAAATAGGCCTTTCCGACCGGAAGCAGTTCGTTTTCGCGCCACACGCCGAAGGTGTAGTCCGAATAAAATGACGAGCGTTTGCCATGGCCGCGCTGGGCATACATCAGAACCGCATCGACCAGCAGCGGGTCGCGCTTCCACTTGTACCACGCCCCCTTAGGCCGTCCGGGGATATAGGCGCTGTCGCG
>CAYVFK010000166.1:0-4634 GCA_964450925.1 uncultured Hyphomicrobiaceae bacterium
ATCGCAGTGTAGCGCGTGTTCCTTCACCTGCTGCAAAAGCGCGCCGCCGGCGGCGTGGACGATGCATTTCGGCACGCCGGTCGTGCCTGACGAGAACATGATATAGACCGGATGATCGAACGGCAGCCGCGTGAACTCGACCGGGGCGGGCGTGTGCGCGCTGATTGCCCGCGCCCATGATTGCGCCTTGTCAAGCATTTCGGCGGTGCGCTCGCTCTGATCCAGAAAGTCCGTGACCAGCACCAGTTCGAGGCTCGGCATCTGCGGGATGATCTCGGCCAGCTTGTCGGCAATCTCAAAGCGCTTGCCATTATAGAAATAGCCGTCGCACGCGATCAGCACCTTCGGCTCGATCTGGCCGAAGCGGTCGAGCACGCCCTTGACGCCGAAATCCGGTGAGCAAGAGGAAAACACCGCCCCGATCGAGGCGGAGGCTAGCAGCGCCACCAGCGTTTCCGGCGCGTTTGGCATCATCGCGGCAACGCGGTCGCCCGCCATGACGCCGTGCGCGCGCAGCACCTGCTGAAGCTGGGAGACCAAGGCGTGCAGCTCGGCCCAGCTCATACGCCGTTCAAGCTTGTACTCGGCGCGGAAGATGACCGCGGTCTCATCGTCGCTGCGACGCAGCAGGTTCTCCGCGTAGTTCACCCGCGCGTTCGGGAAGAAATGCGCGCCAGGCATCTTGTCGCCGTCAACCAGATAGGGCGGCGCGCCCTTGTCGCCGATAACGCCGAGAAAATCCCAGAGTGCAGACCAGAACACCTCGGGCGCGCGCACCGAAAAGTCATGCAGATCGTCGGTGTCGCGGAAAAACGCGCCATATTCGCGGCGCAGGAAATTCATGAATGCGGTCAGGTTGCTGTTCGCGATCGTTTCCGGGCTGGGACGCCATAACGGCTCGCTCATTTTTCGCGCTCCCTGCAGTCGCTGGCTGGCATTTCTGCTACCTTAGCGAAAATGAGGCGGGAAAGGCTATGGGGTTTGCCGCGCGGCCCAATCACGTTCACGGAATATCGTCGGCGGCAAAAAAACAGGGGCACTGCCTGAGATGTCGGCAGTGCGCCCTGAACCCCGCTAGATGACTATACCGTGACGGGACGACTTCAGCCTGAGAATGCCGCCTCCCACGCCGAGAGTGCGCCCTGAGACCGTCGCGGACACCTGTTATTTTTGGTGCTTGCTCCACGCGATTGCGCTGAAGCTGGGAATGACCCTGCGCCGGTTTTGTGTGCTCCGCAAGATGTCGGAGGGTCGTATGCTGCCGTTCCCTGCTCGGCGATTGTCTTGGGATACATCCATATGTTGTGTGTTTCCCCGCGCAAGAACCGAGGCGGCTGGCCGATGTGCCGTGAGCATCGCTGAGTGAGCCGCTGCTTGAGCATGAAAGATCAACGAAATCGCCGAAATGCCTCGCGATTGGGCAGACCGCAGCACGCGCACCGCAATGCAAGCCCAAGTGGCAAGGCCGTCTCGGTCAGCGCGGGCTAATGTGACAGTATTGTCACACAAAAACACAAACAAGCTGGGGAAACTGCTGCGACGCCGTCAGCAGACTTCAAGTCACTAATTTTGCACGTCGCCTTGTGTCACTGAACTGTCAAGCTGGTTGTGCGCAGCGCGCGTGCTGGCGTCGGCGGCACGAACTGGTCGGCGGGCACCCGTGGGGTCGGAAGCTTGAGCCAATCGGCGAAACGCGCCTTAAGGTCATCACCGTGCTTGTCCCAGAACGCCGCATCAAAGCGCAGAGCGCTTGACATGTTGCGCGCCATGGTCGGCACAAAACCTGCCATGTCGAGATCGATCTCCGCGTGCTGGCCGACCAGCGGCAGCGCCGATCTGCGCACCGGGCCGTACGGAAACCAGCGGGTGAGCTGCGCCTGGCGCTCCGGCAACGAAAGATCGCGCAACAGCTGCCGGGCCACGTCTGGATTCGGCGCAGACACCGGGATCGCCCAGTAGTTGAACTGGTAGATCTGACCGTCCCAAAGAATGCCCAGCCATTGATGTGTGCGGACAGCGCTGGTGAAGACGCGCCCGTTAAACGCAACGCCGATCACGACATCGCTGATGCTGCTCGGGCCAGACGCGGTAAAATCATCAAACGCTGTGACCGGGTTATCCCACCAGACGATGGCGTGACGTACCGCGGACAGCCGGGCGAAGGCACGATCCTGCCCACTTGGGGAGGCAAGCACCTCGTAGACCTCGGATGGCGACACGCCGTCGGCCATCAGTGCAAGCTCAAGCACGTACTCGGCCTGGCGCGGCAGCGCGCGCTTGCCCGGGAAGCGATCAAGGGCGAACAGATCGGTGATCCGGTTGGGCGTCTCATCAAACTCTGCGCGGGTGTCAAGCACGACAACTGCCGACCATGCGGCGCTCCCGACTCCGCAAGCCATCAGCGCTCCGGGAAGGTAATCCACTGTCGCGGGATCGCCCTCAACGCTGGCGGGCAATTCTGCCGGATCGATCGCCGCGAGCCAGCCGTCTGCGCACCCGCGGCTCACGGTGCGCGCATTGAGTTCGAGCATGTCCCAGCCCTCTGCGGCGACATACTCGCGCGTGAGCCGGTCCATATCGCCGCCATGCGAGACATTGTCGAGGTTGTGGCCAGTCGCTTCAGCGAAGGGCTCGAACAACGCGCGCTGCTGCGCGGCGTTATATGCGCCGCTCCAAGTGGCAACTGTGAGTGTGACATCTTGGGGGAGCTGAACGGTCTGCGCAACCGCCCGGCTCAGGGGCTGCGCGACTGGTGCGGTCTCTTCGGTGGCCTGTGGCGCGGCTTGTAAAGTTGAGTCCGAGCGAGGCCGCGCTGCGCGCAAGGCGTCTTCTGAAACGTCGGCGTCGCCTGGGGACCCTGAGTCTTTGATAGCGGTTGCGCGATGAACGTCGGCGGATCGTGCGGCCTCAGCTAGCGCGACGTTTGGGCCAAGTCCCATCAATGGTGGCGCCAGTATGATTGTTGCCCGGGCTATTGCCGCGGCGATGCAACGCCACCTTAACTCGTACATGCTCTTCGCCTCCGCCGCGGACCGGGCGCGTCCGGCCTTGCTCCTGACTGATCTGCGCTGACCGTTTCAAATGGTTATGGCCACCAAGAGGTATTTCCCTCAATGCTGCTCAACGGCGACTTTGGCATTTTGTATCTGACCCACGGGCGTTGCAAGGAGCCTGTGACGTGCAGACTGATCGTCTGTTTATCGGTGGCAAAGAGATGATTTTCCATTGGCGCGTTGTTCTGCGGCTGGGTCCCGACGGGTAGCTGTGCGGCGTCGAGCCGCCAATCAAAACGCTGCTGCGCCAAGTCAGCCCGCCCGCGACCGCGAATGACCCAACCATCTTGTTGAAAGGCCATCGGCGCGATCTGCAAATCGCGATCCCGCAGAACAAACGCCGCGCGCAGCATGTCGTAGTCGGCGCTCCAGCTTGTCATCTGGCGCTTGGTCCGAGACTGGTCCGCATTCATGGCCTCATCGCGCGCCATTGCGGCCATTGCGGCCACGTCGAGCGCCAGGTCACCGCCTTGGAGAGCAATCAACTCGCCGTTCACAGCCATCTCTCGGGCCGCGGCATTGAGCGTGGGGCCTGCTCCTTCCAGTGAAAATGAAATATCAGCGGGCCCGGAGGCCAGCCGCGGCATATGCGCTGCTGCGAGAAGCCGCTCCAGGTCGATTGCCGTCGCTTTGCCCTTGCCGGATAATCGGAACGTATTCTCAGCCCATCGAACCGAGAATTGGCCGTTGATCATCCCGCGAAAGACCAGCAGTTCGGCAATATCCAGCGTTGCGATGCCATTGCCCACCGAAAGGAAGGCCGCTGTTTGCCCTGTATTCAATCCGTCGAAGCGCAGGCTTTCGGCCGAGAGCCTGAGATCTGCGTCAAACTGATCGAGCCACTCGCCAATTCGATGGGCACGCGGTGCGAGGCCGCCACGGCGCAGGCTTAGCGGATCCGTCGCGCTCAAGACGCCGTCGCTGTGACCGCTTACTGACAGGCCGCGCAGATCGACGGGACTCACGCCGAGCGTTCCCGAGAGTTTGGGCCTTTCCCCGGCGAGTTCCAGATTGAGCAGACCCGTCACGCGGGTCTGGCCGATCTCCAATTCCAAGTCCTGCAACGAGAGTTTCGAGGTCGTGGCCTCAAGCGCCGCGGAAGTCGAATACCGCATTTTGGCAAACGCGTCTCCTGCCGGGAGCGCCAGCCAATCTGCAAGCGCCTGCGCTGATGCATCCTCGATGTCGAGATCACCCATAAACCGAGCGCCATTGGCGCGCACGATCCGGCCGTTGACGGTGAGGCGTCCAGCGGGTTCGCTCTGCGTGATAAAGCGCACCGAGGCTTCCAATGTCGGCCCGGCAGGGCGGAATGCGCCGCGTTCCAGCCTGAAGCGCACAGGATCGAGGGCGGAGTGAATCTGCCCGCTCAGCGTAATGTGCTGCGGCTCCTGCTCCCGCTCGAAAACGACAGTAAATGGGGGGAGGGCGCCTTCGGTGTCGTTTGGCTGCTGCAGGCGCGCATCAGAAAAATCGATGAAGGTGAAGGGCGCATCTTGCGCGGCCGCCAGGAGTTGAGTAAGCGCGTCGCCCTCATCCAGCAGGATGGCGCGCCACAACCGATTGCCTGCTATTGGCGGG
>CAYVFK010000167.1:0-4621 GCA_964450925.1 uncultured Hyphomicrobiaceae bacterium
ACCAGCAGCGCGGTCATGATCGCCCCGCCGGTGCGGAAGGTGATGTAGCGGAACACGTTGAGAAACGGGAACTGATCGCTCAGTTCGACAAACAGATAAAACATCGTTCCCCGTCGACGCCTTTTCAGGCGCAGTCCCAATTCGTGGAGGCTCTCGCGCCGTTTACACAGGCGGGCTCACCGTCCGCGCCTCTTGATCCAGCACCTGCCACACTGCCTCCATGTCGGAGAAAGGATAAGTGTGACCTTTCACGATTTGCCCCGTCTCATGACCCTTGCCAGCGATCAGCAGCACATCATCGCGGCCCAGCTCGGCAATTGCAGTCGCGATAGCGTGACGTCGGCCGGGTATGTTCCGCGCATCTGGGGCTGACCGGATGATTTCCTGCCTTATCATGGCCGCGTCCTCGCCGCGCGGGTTATCGTCGGTGACGTAGACTCTTTCAGCCAATTGTTGCGCGATAGCCCCCATCTCCGCGCGCTTTCCCCTGTCGCGCTCGCCACCGCAGCCGAAGACGACGGCAACTTTTCCGCGCGCGAACGGACGCAATGCGCGCAGCGCGGAATCGAGCGCGTCGGGGGTGTGCGCATAGTCGATGAAAATACCGCCACCCGAGGGCGCATGACCCGCAAGCTCCATGCGACCGCGCGCGCCGCGCAGCGCCGCCAGCGCAGAGAAAACCGCATCAGGCGCGCTGCCCGTGGCCAGCGCGATGCCAGCCGCAATGGCCGCATTGGACACCTGAAATGAGCCAGTCAGCGGTAGCGTCACAGCATAACGCGCGCCGTCATGCATGAAATCGACGCGCTGGCCAAATCCATCGGGCGTCGGCCGCGACACGCGGATCGCCTCGCCGTCGCGTCCAACGGTCCAGACCTGTCGCCCATGCGCGCGAACGATCTCGGCGACGCGCAGGCCTTCTGGCCGGTCGATGTCGATCACCGCGGGAGCGCCTTCAGGCAAGACGTCCTCGAACAAGTGCATCTTGGCGGCGAAATAACTCTCGAAACTCGGGTGATAGTCGAGGTGATCGCGCGAAATGTTGGTGAATGCGGCTGCGCTCAGACGCACCCCGTCGAGACGGCGCTGGGAAAGGCCGTGGCTGGAGGCTTCGAGCGCGGCATGTGTCACGCCCTCGCCCGCGACACCATCGAGGATGCGATGCAGCTCAACCGGCTCGGGCGTGGTGTGCCGCAGCGGCCGCGTCTCGCCATCCAGGTGGACGCCCAGCGTGCCGATGCTTGCCGTGCTCAAGCCCTGAGCCCGCCATATCTGACAAACGAAGGAGGCGACCGAGGTCTTGCCGTTCGTGCCGGTCACAGCCGCCACTGTTTCTGGCTGTCGCGCATAGAAAGTCGCCGCCATCCACGCGAGGCGCCGGCGCGGGTCCACGTCGCGGATGACGGCCACCCCATCGGGCACAGCCGCATCAGGCGCGGCCAACACGGCGACCGCACCAGCCGCCAGCGCCGCGGGGATGAATTGCGCGCCATCGACCTGCGTGCCAGGCAGGGCGGCAAACATAAACCCGGGCCGGACCTCGCGGCTATCAGCCGTGATGCCCGAAATATCTGCATCGGCGGAGACGCCGGGAGCGACGCCGCCTGCCAGAACGCTCAGCTTCATGTTGGTCAGGCCTCGCCGGAAGCCGCTTCACCATCGCAGTCTTCCGGTTAATAGGCGGTGCCGGCGGCTTCGTCAAACGCGCGTTCGGGCGTTACACCGAGGATCGGAGCTGTGCGTTTCACAACCGCCGCAACTGTCGGCACCGCGTTCCACGCCGCTTCTGTCCGCCGATGCGCCGCCTGCGTCGGCTTGGGTTCGTCCACCATCACCAAAACCAGATATTGGGGATCGTCCATCGGAAACGCGGCAAAAAATGTACTAATGACTTTTTCTCGCGAATAACCCCCGGCAATCGGTTTGTTTGCCGTACCCGTCTTGCCGCCGAGGCGGTAGCCTGGAACCTGACCCCTACGGCCTGTGCCCTCGACCACGTTGCGGCGCAACAGCCGGCGCATCGCGTCGCTGGTACTGGAGCGCAGCACCTTTTCAGCAAGCCGGCGGCCCTCGCTGCGGCTGCGCTTCAAGAAGGTGGGGGGCACAAGGTAGCCGCCATTGACGAGCGCAGCGCCTGCGGCCGCGAAGTTCAACGGCGCGACCGCGATGCCGTGACCATAGGAAACTGTGACCGTGGTGGATTCGCGCCATCTGCTGGGCAGCTGCGGTTTGGCGGTGCGCGGCAGTTCGGTCTTGAGCGGTGCGAACAGGCCGAGGCGTTCAAGGAATTCGCGCTGGCGGTAGCCACCGACATCCAGGGCAATACGCGCCGCGCCGGTGTTCGACGAGCGGATGAAGATTTCCGGCACGCTAGCGTAGGTCTCGTTGGCGTATTTGTCCACGATCCGGAAGCCGCCCGCGTTCACCGGCTTCTTGATATTATACCGGTCATCAAGCGTGATGATGCCGTGATCGAGCGCCATCGCCACGGTGAACGCCTTGAACACCGAGCCCATCTCATAAGTATCAGCCACCAGCCGGTTCTGGCGGTGGGGCTTGAGCGCATCCTCGCGGTGGTTTGGATCGTAATCGGGCAGCGAGGCCATCGCCAGCACCTCGCCGCTGTGCACATCCATGACCAGTCCGGCAACCGCTTTGGCCTCATAGTCGTTGTGCGCGCGGCGTAGCTCCTCGCGCAGGATATGCTGCACGCCCAGATCAAGCGCAAGCCGCACCCTGGGCCGCTCATCAGGCGATGGCGCTGGCTCGGCAATGGCGTTAGCACCATCAATATGCTGCTCGATACCGGCGATACCGCGATTATCGACATTGGTGTGGCCCAGCACATGCACGGCCGTCGGCCCCGAGGGATAAACACGCTGATTGGCGGGGAAGAGCCCGACGCCGGGCAGCCCGAGGTTGTGGACCGCTTGCGCTTGTTTCGGGGTCAGTCCGCGATATAGCCAGGTGAACCGGCTCTTACCCGAAAGCCTCTCGCGAAGTGCAGCGGCGTCGCGGTCCGGCAGGACGCGGGCGAGCTTTTCGGCAGCGTTATCGATATCGACAACCCGCGCAGGATCGCCGTAAGCCCAGTAGACCTGCAAATCCGTTGCGAGTATGCGCCCATTGCGATCAACGAGATCGGGACGTGATATCGAGCGCGGTGCCTGCGTCTGTGCAACCGCGATCCGCGGCGCTTCATCCGGTCCGATACCCAGCGAGACAAGCCGAGCGGCCAGCCCCGTAAAGCAGAGGAAAAGCGCGCATAGCACGATACCAATACGCACGGCGTCTGGACGTCCGCCACGCCGACGTGAAGGCTTCACGCTCATGGTCGCTCTCCATGCGTCCGCGCAGTCGGCGGCCCGGCGAATTCGTCAAAGGATTTGATCTGTGCGGGTCTGACAGGCTCAAGACCGAGGCCCTCGCCGCCGATCTCCTCCAGCCTCTCGGGGCGCGTCAGATAAGTCCATTCCGCACGCAGCACCGCCAGTGCTCGGGTCTGCTCGGAAATCTCGCGCGAGAGTGTGGCAGCGCGCGCCTCAAGTTCGCGGGTTTCGTGCTTCTGTTGATAGATCAGCATCAACAGACCCGCCATCACGCCAAACAGCGTAAAATTGATAACACGCATAACTGGACGCCTTAACGTTGAAGAATTTGAACGACTGTGCTCCCGTCGTGGTAAACATTCTCTAACCAAGCGAAGAGAGGTCGCGCACCGCCAGCGGTGGCAGGCCGAGCGCAGCGCGGTCGAGCGTGAGCGCAGGCGCGTCCGTGCGTACGCCCCAGCGCAGCCGGGCCGAGCGGGCGCGCGGGTTATTCGCGATTTCCATCTCGTCCGGCGTGACCGGCTGGCCGCGCGAAAGCTGGAAGCTCGGCGCGGGCGCATCGGCTTCTGGAGGCAGATGACGCGAGGGCGCTGGGGTCTTGCCGCTGCGCGCGGCGAAAAAGCGCTTGACGATACGATCCTCCAGCGAGTGGAAGCTGACCACGGCCAAGCGCCCGCCCGGCGGCAATAGCGTCTCCGCCGCGCCGAGAACGCTTGCCAGTTCGCCGAGTTCATCATTCACGTAGAGCCGTAGCGCCTGGAAGGTGCGGGTGGCCGGGTGGATGCGGTCAGCGCGCTTGGGACCGAGCACATCCTCGATGAGCGCCACAAGCTGGCCGGTGGTGGAAACCGGCGTTTCGGCGCGCGCGGCGACGATCCGCTTGGCGATCGCGCGGGCGCGTTTTTCCTCGCCCAGCCGGGACAGGATTTGCGCCAGTTCGCGTTCTTCGAGCGTGTTGACAACGTCCGCCGCGCTGGGCCCCTCGCCGGACATGCGCATATCGAGCGGGCCGTCTTGCATGAAGGAAAAGCCGCGCGCGGCCTCATTGACCTGCATCGACGACACGCCGACATCCAGCACCACGCCATCGGGCGTGAAGCCGTGCGCGCGCGCTATCTGATCAAGCTGGGAAAAGCGCGCCTGCGCGACCCTGAGTTGATCGGGGTAGTCCTCGGCGAGCGCCTGCGCCCGCGCGATGGCCGCCGGATCGCGATCCAATGCAAGAACCCGCGCGCCGGCCGCAAGCAGCGCCCGGGTATAGCCCCCCGCCCCGAATGTCGCGTCAATGAAGC